>JBBTVZ010000030.1:0-26376 GCA_038062995.1 Patescibacteria group bacterium
ACCGATGTGGGTTATGTCAAAAATTCTATTGTTGTGCCCAGAGCGGGATTTGGTTTCGGCTCTCGTCCGCCCATCGGCGGACTCAGCCTAACTACCGCCTCGCGTCCATCGCAACTCGGGACAAGCTCCGGCGTTCAAATCCGAACGCGCGCCAATAAATTGACGCGCTCCTCCCGCTCCGCCCTCGCTTTCGCCACCTCCGAATTTCGTGCCAACGAAGTTGGCGCACCGAGCCATTTATTAAATATTAGCACGCAAATGCATTCTAAGAAAAGACCGAGGTTTAGTTCAAATCTTTTTTCTTTTCCTCAAACTCTTTTTTATCAATTTCACCTTTAACGTATCGTTCCTTCAAAATTTCGAGCGGCGATTTTTCATAATCATGAGAGCCACCGCGCGATTGAGTGGCGAGCAGGTAATTGTTTTGTTATTTAAGCTATCTAAAAATGTTTTGCCTTCTTGCTCTTCTTATTACTGACCTTGTATAGCAGCACTATCGGAAGATGAGTTCAGGAAACCCATCATGCCTTGGGCAAAAACAACTCCACCAAAAAGCAAAGAAATTCCCAATATGCTGATTGTGCTAAAAATAATTTTTTTCATAGTTAGCCAAAAACTAAAGTTTTATCTGAATTTTCGACCATTCTAAGCAAGTCGGACATCGTAGAAATAAGACAAACTTTGCTTTCTTCTTTACCACGCACTTTAAGACAAGTGCCACAAGCATAAATTTCACCCTTCAAATTTTTGAACTCCGCCACTTTCGCAGAAATATCAAAATCTTTGCTGTCCGGAATAGTATCTAACTCTGATCCTTCATTCATCAAAAAGATTTCTACCTTATGACCAGCTTTGAGCGCGGTATTTCCTAAACGGAAAGTATTCCATGCATGTTCTGGCTTATTTGATTGTAAAATTATTCCAAGTTTCATGATTTATTTTAAAATTTTTCTAATAATTTACCGTCGGCTTCCAGTTGTTCTTTGAGGGCTTTTTTTAAAGCGTCGTAGGCAACAATAATTTTAGGATTGGCAAGAGAATACAATATAGTAACGCCTACTCGCCGAGTTTTAACGATATTCTGTTGGCGCATTAAACTTAAATGTTGGGAAGCGTTGGCTTTAGTAATAATAAGTTTTTCAGCAATTTCAGAAACACCCATTTCTTTTTCACCACGGAGTAAATCAATAATCCCCAACCTTTTAGGGTGGGACAAGGTTTTGCATACTGCCGCATGAAGTTCAAAAATTCTTTTTTCTAAATGATTTTTGTCAGACATGATTATCTATTTGCAAGGTTTCGCACATATGATATACTGTAAGTATATGAAATTGAGTATTCTTTGTCAAATTTTTCTTGCGGTGCATTTTGCGAAGCAAAATACGAAATTCGGCGGTGGCGAAAGCGAGGGCGGGGCGGGAATTCATTTTCCCCACACCCCTTTTTCTTCCCGCCGCGCCCGCAGGCGCGGCTGGCATACACTTGCTTCCCCCCGCAAAAAATCGGGAAGTCCAGTTTGGTGCGCGGGAGAGGATTTGAACCTCCAAGCCCTTACGGGCGCTACCACCTCAAGGTAGTGCGTCTGCCAGTTTCGCCACCCGCGCATTTTTGAAAAATTATACTAAAACATTCACGATTTCGCAAATTAAAAAGCCGCACTTCATACTGAAGGCGGCTTTTGAAATTTAACTCTGATTTGCTTAAAAATAGCCTTTCATTTTTCCGTCGGGGTTGATTATTCTTTCAGCCTCTTTTTTTAGTTCTTCTTGCTCCTCGGTTGTTATATAATTACTCACGTTTTTACACACCAAGAATCCATCCTTTTGGGCAATTTCCCAATAAACTCTGTACTCAGTCTTGCGCAGATCAAGGGTATTTTGAATCTTTTTCAGATCGTCCATGGCTGATCCTGCGCCCTTCATATCCACTATCTCAACCTTGTACTTCATGAACATTTCTTCCAAAGCACAGCTTTGAAGAAACAATATTGCTCGAGACTTAAGGAGTTTATCGACCACGATTGCCAATATACTTTTAGCTTTTGACTCGGTCAGAAGAGAGGTTGTCTCCCAGAATTCTCTTGCTGTTAATCTTGGATTGTTTAGAATGATTCTATAAAAATCCAGTTGTCTCCTTTGGTACTCTTCTTTTTCCCCCTCCCTTTTTTCGAGTATGCTATTGAGCCATGCAAAGATGATTATACTCAAAAGTGCTGGCAAGGTTACCATGAGGATATACTTTGGACTGTGGTATTTTGCTGCAATGAGCAATCCATAAATAAGAACTATGACTGCTAAGAATGCTAAGGCTTTTACTATACGTGATGACATAATTTCCTCCTTACGCCATTTCTTTTGGCGTTTGGTTAACAGCCGAGGCTTATCAGCCGCTGGATCAAGAAACAGCATCTTTTCCACTGGGGCTTACCAGTTTCCGAGACACTCATTCTCTAATTTTTAAAGAACGCTAGCATTATACACCTACAGCAACTGTTTGTCAACCCCGTTAGAAATAGCCCGCCCATAGGCCCCTCTGGGGCGCGCTGCGCCCCGTTTTAAAGACAGTGATTATACATGAGAGAATACGTCTCTATATGTGCATGTGGGTCTTTAATGGGGCAAGCGCGGGCGTGATTTCTAACGGGGTCAATAGCTAGAAAACCGCTTATTTTGAGCACTTTTCTATAACAATGGGAGCTGGTCTGGCTTGATTTGCAATAAGAAAGCCGGCTCCGAAGCTTAGACCCAATAAAAGCGCGAGAATAAACCCTAAAAGAATCCACTTGCCCGTCGTTGACCCCGTTAGAAGTCTCGCTCGCGACTCTGTCGCGAGTCCAGAGGACCTCGGCGAGGCTACTTCTAATGGGGTTGACACGGTGCTATCCATTGGATTATTATAACAGAGTTATGACTACTCCGGCACAAGAGGTCGGGGTGTCCATGTAAATAACTTGGTTATGGCTATTCCGATGGTCATTGGAATGCTCATAACTATAGTTAAATTTTTATCGCTAAAGCTCAAAAATTTAAATAGTTATGGCACATACCAAGGCAAAAGGATCTACTAAATTGGGCCGAGATTCAGAATCAAAACGACTCGGTGTAAAACGTTTTGACGGGGAAGTTGTAAAACCCGGCGACATTATAATCCGCCAGCGCGGAACAAAGTTTTTCCCCGGTGAAAACACCCGTCAGGGCGGAGATGATACTATTTATTCTCTAAGACATGGCAAAGTTAAGTTTTTAACAAAAAAGAAGACGAGTTTTGATGGTTCGCAGAAATTCGTTAAAGTAGTCGGCGTTTTATCTACAACAAAGTAGATTCCGCTGTTTTGAACTATTTCTCTTCAGGTTCCACAAGAATCCGAAGTTTTGTTTTTACCCCATCTCCAAGATCCAAATCTATCACATGCTCCCCGATGCTCTTTATGTGATGTTTATCTGTCATTGAAACTGCGATTCCCTTTTTCATAAGCGCCTTTTCCAAGTCGCTGTCAGTTATTGAACCAAACACCTCTCCTTTTTCTCCGGTTTTGAGTTTAAAAACAAGCGTGGTTTTTTTTATCTCCTCCGCCGATTTTTTAAGTTCGGTAACATATTTAGCGCGCCTTTCCTCTTCTCGTTTTTTATCTTGTATGGCTTTTTCAATAATCGCCTTCGTTGCCGTTTCCGCGAGTTTTTGCGGAAGAAGGAAGTTTCTCGCATACCCGTCTTTCAGTTCTTTTATATCGCCTTTCCGCCCAATACCGTTAACATCTTTGAGTAAGATTATCTTCATCACTATTTGATTCCTAATTCTTTCTTTATAACACTATTAGCCTTATCTAATTGCGGGTCGCGGTTTTTTTCAATATCCGCGTCTGTTATTTTAATTTTAAAATCCGGTTCCAGGCCTTTCTTTTGGATTTTCACTCCCTTTGGCGTAACCCACTCGGCAATCGAAACCTTTATTGTCGCTCCATTTGAAAGTTCTCTAATTTCTTGAACACTTCCCTTTCCGAATGTTTTTTCTCCAACAAGTTTTACGTTTCTATCATCTCGAAGCGCGCCTGCGAGAATTTCAGACGCTGACGCGGAACCGCCATTTACAATTAACACCATTGGCTTGTCCGCGAAAAAGCCATTTCCGTTCGCTTTCAAAATTTCGGGTTCTTTTCCTCTGACATTTTCCTGCACAACCGTTTCTCCTGGTTTCAAAAACCATCCCGCTATAGCTACCGCGACATCAAGGTACCCGCCAGGATTATTGCGCAAGTCTAAAATAACCGCCTTTGGATTTTCCATTCCAATTTCGTACGAGGCCTGCGAAAGCAATGAATATGCGTTCGCGTTGAAGTTGTATAATTGGATAAACGCAATTTGGTTTTTAATCGGATTCCCATTTGAGTCAGTTGAAGAAGCGAGGTCAATCATTTTCCAATCAAGCGTAGGCACAACAATAATCTCGCGCGTTATTTTTATTGTTTTCGGCTCTTCTAGACCTTCGCGAAATATAAGGAGCGAGACCTCTGTTCCCGGTTTTCCGCGTATAATTTTAACAGCGTCGTCAACACTCATATTTGTCGTGAGCGCATCGTCTATTTTAAGAATTTTGTCGCCAGCTTTGATACCCATTCTTTCCGCCGGAGTGCCTTTTAACGGCGCCATAACGACTATTTGATTATCCCGAACATCAATGCGCGCTCCAATTCCTCCAAAACTGCCGGTAAGGTCTTCTTCAAATTTCTTTGCGTCGCTCTTATTGAAAAACGCGGTGTACGGGTCTTTGAGCGCGTTTACCATTCCGCTGATTGCTCCCTCTAAAAGCTCTTTGTCTTTAACATCTTTTATGTTTATATAATTTTCTTTTACTAAATCAACCGCTTCCCAGAAAATATTGAAGTCCTCATTCAACAGTTGCCTGCTATCGGTAATTTTGATAGCTTTATTTTGAGCTCCATATTCTACTCCTTTCGTAAAAGCTCCGTAGCCCACAATCACGACAACTAACAAAACCGATATCCATTTTAGAATTTCTTTCCGCATATGTTACATAATACCATTTATAACAAACCTGTCGAATTATTTAACCAAATTACCAGTAAATGGCTATAAGTAAAGATTATTTGGAAACGATACGCGAGCGCGCGAAGAAAAGCAAGGTGTATCGAAAGTATCAAGAAACCGGCATCCAACTTGCGGAGATTCTTGAAGATAGACGGCATATAGCGCTTTATATAAAGCTTGCGAAGCAACATCCCGACTATAAACTTCTCTCGTTAGCGAAAAGCATCGCCGAGAAAAAAAATGTGAAAAATAGAGGTGCGTATTTTATGAGGATATTGTTTGACGGCGCCCGTCCGAAGCCCGCAAATTTGCAGGCGAAGGAGGGCTTGCCCGTCCGAAGCCAGGCGAAGGAGGGCTGTCAGGCAGTTTGGAAAGCTCACTGCAAGCAAGACTCACCACAAGTTGGAAATAAATAAAAATATGAACAAGATTTATCTTTCAGAAAATAAGACAGAAGAAAAGTTTCTCCGTAGAAAGACGGTTTTGTTTGATTTTTCAAAATTCACAAAAAAAGACATCCGCGAGCTTATACGCGGGATGCGCGAGACGATGAAAAAAGCGAACGGCGTCGGGCTTTCAGCCAATCAAATCGGACTTCCATATCGCATGTTTGTCGCTCAAGTTCCCGATTTGCAGGGTAAGAAGAAATTTTATGCCATTTTCAATCCTGAAATTTTAAAAACTGCCGGAAATACTGAAATCAGCGAGGAGGGATGCTTAAGCGTTCCCAAGACTTATGGACCAATAGAACGCAGTTACCTCGTTATTCTCTCTGGATACGACCGAAACGGGAAAAAGCTAAAGATAAAAGCATGGGGAATGCTCGCACGAGTCTTCCAACATGAAGTTGACCATTTGGATGGCGCACTGTTTATAGATAAGGCGAAGGAACTGTATAAGGTTGAAAACGATAAAATAAACCGTATCTAGAGGAATAAAATTTCTAATTTTTAATTTCTAATTTTTAATCAATTTTTAATTACTTAATTTAAAAAATTTCAAATTTCAAATTAAAAATTTACATGATGAAATACGCTTTTTTTGGATCTCCGAAGTTTGCCGCTATTATTCTTGAGCGGCTTATTGCTGCTGGGATGTTTCCTACAATAATTATCTGCAATCCCGATAGGCCTGTTGGGCGAAAACAAGTTATAACGCCGCCAGAGGTTAAACAATTAATTACCAATTACAAATCGCCAATTATGGTTTTACAACCTGAAACTGTACAAGAACTGCTCACTACTCACTACCAACTACTTACTAACCTTGATTTTTTCGTCGTAGCTGCCTATGCGAAAATTATCCCCGCCGATGTTTTGAAACTTCCGCGACTCGGCGTTATTGGCATTCACCCGTCATTACTTCCTAAATACCGCGGGCCGACGCCGATTCAAACAGCAATTTTAGATGGCACTGAAGAAACTGGCGCGACGTTGTATTTACTAGATGAGAAGGCGGACCATGGCGCGATTCTCGCAAATTCCAAAATCCAAATTACAAATGACAAAACATATGGAAGTTTAGAAAAAGAACTTGCTTATATCGGGGGAGAACTGCTTACTAAGACATTACCGAAATTCATTGCCGGAGAAATAAAGCCGAAGCCACAGGATGAATTACTTGCGACATTTACGCGGAAATTCAAAACCGAGGATGGGTTTATAGAATGGGAAGTATTAAAAAAAGCACAAAACGATGGCGGAGATATTGCCATAAAACTAGACCGCAAGATACGCGCGCTTTCTCACGAGCCTGGCGTGTGGGTTTTGCGCCCTGACGGCAAGCCCTTCGGCTCCGCTCAGGGCAGGCGCATGAAATTATTGGAAGCGGTTATTTTGGAAGGAAAATTGAAACTTAAGAAAATCCAGATTGAGGGAAAGAAAGAGCAAGTAGTGTTTTCTTTTCAATAGCTTGGAATCACTTTGAGCATATCGGCGGGTGTTTGCATGTTGAGCGCCATATGGGGCCGCTCGGTATTGTAGTAGTGGAGAAACTCGGGAATTGCCCGCTCCCAGCTCTTCCATGTTCGGGGAATGCGATGCAGACATTCCCGTTGCAAGGTCTGAATGAATCGCTCCACATGCGCATTGTCCGTTGGCGTTCTGACTCTCGAGTGCCGATGGAATGTTCCTGTGCGTGCAAGCATGGTCGTGAACCAGAGGGAGAACTCGCTTCCATGGTCTGACTGGATTGTCTGGAATGGGAACGAAGCCATGTTTTGTGCCTTCCGCACAAACCGCAGACTTGCCGGACTTGTGACACGGAGCGCTGGCGCCGCGTGTCCCCACCGAGAATGCACATCAATCAGGGCATATGCAGACAGACGGTCAGATGGGGCTCCTTTATGCACCGCGTCAATCTGCACGAGGATTCCTGGCGTTTTCGCAACGGGACGATCCGGATACTGGTGCCATTTCTTATTCTTTGAAAATCGCTGGAGTTCGTATCTCCGCACGATGCGCTCAACAGACGAGAGGCTCACCCGCACGCCTTCTCCCCTGAGGCGATGATGGAGAATCTCCGCGCATTGATTGCGCTCTCTGCGGAGGGCGAGAATGCGATATACCACATCAGACGGAAGCTCACTCGGATGGTGATGAGGACGGGAGGAACACGTGGGGATGAGTACCCTGCGGTTGTTGGGGGCTCGCTGCATCCACTTCATGATGGTTCCCTGAGCGAATCCGAAGTGTCGCGCCGCGTCTCTCGTGCTGTGCCCCATGAGCACGAAGTTCACTGCCGCCCGTCGGACACGGGGCAGATGCGGATTGGTTGTGTATGGCATATACATACGATTCTAGAGGGTGGGGGTGATTCCAAGCTATTGAAGCACAGTACATTGTATCTATTTCTTCCAATATGCTTTGAAATTTTCAACTTCGGATACCAGCGTTTCCGCTGACTGCCCCGTGTATCGGATAGCGCTATCGTCCACGTACGCGTATGCTATCGGCTTCCCTGGGTTTTCTCCCTGCATTTCGGGATTGTGGTTAATGAAGTCAAACGGGATTGAAAATTTCTCGCAGTATTTTCTGATAAACTCATCTCCCCGCGTTGAGTATATAAGAATCCTAAACCCTTTTTCTTTCAGCAAACGCATCGCTTTTATTGTTTCCGCCACCGGCTCCTGAACGTCGCTGTGCGATACAAATCCGTTATATTGCGCGATTGTCCCGTCAAAATCAAAAGCTATAATTCTCCCCCTTTTTATTGTTTGTTCCACAAGATTTTATACTATCATCCTACAACAAATTAGCCTTCTTGCAAAAAGGCTAATCCAATACTTTGTGATGTCTATGCGGACTGAACCGGGCCGGCTTGGTTTGTATTCTGAAGGCGGTTTAATTTGCGCGAGCGCTGGTACGCTTCAATCTCGCTCATCTTGAGCGACGTTGTGGTGTTTCCGGTGCGCACAAAGAAGTATTCGTCGTTGTCTGTTTTTAAATATACCGGCATTTTACTCTTGAGCGTCTGGATAACACAGAGGTCGGCCCGCCCGACCGAATCACTCCGATCATTTGGGCAGGCTTGCTCGACTTTTGGAAACCACAGTTTTACGAGATGCCGGAACTCCGGCCCGATCATGGCGTTAAATACTTGCGTGAAATGGTTTTCAAATCCGTCGCTGTTCTGGTGTTGGAGCGTTTGATAATCATTCGCGAGCCCGACTAGTTCCCGCGCGTTGTTTACGCCTATAACAAGTTCTCCGCCGTGCGTGTTTAGAAATGCGGCGACTGTTTTCATTGCCGCTTTTTCTAAATCGCGGTTCATCTTGCCACTATGGTGGTCAAAGCGGAGGGAGGATTTGAATTCAAGGTGCTCATACTCTTCCATCTCGAGAAGCTTATGCATGTCCGGCACGGTGAAACTGTCCCGTTCGGGGTTTATGCATTCTTCTATCGCCGCCACGAGTTCCTCCGGCCGCGAGACATCCGCGACGACGAACGCTGTATTGGAGGAACCGTCTTGAATGCGAATTGAGCCATAGTGAAACAGTTTTCCAAGCGAGCTGGATGAAACGGCTGCTGTCATGGATTTTTTGAGTGAAACCGCAGTGTTCTTTTTGAAAAAGACGCCGCGCTGATGCGAGATAATCCCGGGTCCCGCGGAATACGACTCAAAATACCAGCGCGCGAACGCATAGATTGTAATGAGAAGCTGAACACCCGCAAGAAATATGAGCTTCGCGACATCGTAAGGAAGCGCATCGGAGAAAAAGAACGACTGCGTGTAGAGGTCGTATTTGTAGCTTCCACCGCCTAAGACAAGTAGATATGCGATAAATATAAGGAGCTCTATCCCAATAAACATCCGAACGAGAATAAATGGGCTTTTTTTGATGATTATTGAGACGTCGCTCATATAAAGCTATATCTCTAGTGTAAAACAAAATTTAGCCGGCGGGAAGAAAGCCACTGAATTCCCGTCTAGGTAATTTTACCCAACCAATCAGCTATCATTTTTGCCAATTGTTTCTCATGGCCCTTGAACCCGTGATCTGCGCCTTTAATAATCCGATAGTCTAATTTCAGTTGATACCGTTTCAATATTTCAACAATTTTCGGCACATTGCCCCAGGCGTATTCATCTTTATCTCCGTATACAACGAGGGCACGTTTCTTGATAGATTTGAAATATCTGAAAAGCGGCTTCTTTGAGAGCCTTTCTTTTCGGAGAACCTCGTAGAAAGGAAACACGTTGTAGTCCCCGTCCGGATTCGCTATGTCGTAAAATCCGGTGTAGGAGAATATATTGTCAGGCAAAATTTCCTTGATAATCTCTCCCCCGCGCCCGGCTTTGATTTTTTTCTTAGCTTCAGAGAGAAGCTTCCAGAACCTAGATTTTCCCAATATATCGTAATAAATGCCGGTATCGTCGCCTCCGCAGAGAAGAATGTACTTTTTAATATCATTTTTTGGCTTATAAAAGTTGTAAACGCAAATTTTATTCGCGCCTGTTGACGCACCCATGAGATAAAATTCGCGATAACCTCGTTTCTTCAGAAAAGAAACAGTTCCGTCAATGTCTGCCACGCACCCTTTAATTTTTTCATAGGCCATTCCGAATCGCTTCCGCTCATCTTTTTTGCCGTGCCTTACATGGAGATTTTTTATAATGTGCGCTCCCCTGTTGTTGAAATAAAGGGTTGAAATATTTTTCTCCGCCAGTGCGGAAGCGAGTATTCGGTTTTTAGCTTCGTTATAAAAAACCGATGAACTGCCATTGCCATGCAAAAAAATAGCAACAGCTCGTCTCTTTTTCGCTTTATATAAAAGCCCAGGCAACGTAAGCCCGTCCTTTGTTTGAAATTCTATAAACTCCGGCTGTAGAGTGGTGTTTTTCATAATTACGTTGACTCGTGTGGCTCCGATGCTCGCGTTGCTCGATTAGAGCATTCAATTTTTCTTAACGATGTACGAGTTTAGAAAAATGAATGCTGCGGGGCAGGGATTCGAACCCCGATACCATGCTCCAGAGGCATGTGTCCTACCATTAGACGATCCCGCAATGTTTAATCTTGCTGTTAATTTCTCTTTTCCCTTTCGGTGTTTTGTAAAATTTCTCTCACTGAAAAGCTTCAAATTTGTCGTTATATTCTTCCCAATACACCAATTCGAGGGGGACTCTACTTTTCGTTGACCTAACAAATCCACTATTATGTTGTTTTACTCTTTTTTCCAAATTTGAAGTGCATCCTATATACAGGTTATCATCTTTTTGACTTTTGAGTACATAGACAATCTGCATATGTGTCCTACCATTAGCCTCGCCCGTGGCCGGTCTACGGCCGAGGGACGACCCCGCAATACATAGAAATTAAACCGCAAAAATCTTCAAAAATCAATTCATAAGAAATGAACAACCACGGGCTCACGCCCGTGGTTTTCTCGAGGGCATATAAAAAGGCCCGCAAATGTGCGTGGGTCTTTTTCCGGACAGCTCTGGAAATCCATCACACAGAGAGTATCTCTTTGTACAATTTATCCTCGTGTTTCAATAAGTAGGAAATGGTAAAAATTTCTTTCCATCGTCTACAAGCACCGCCGCCACTAAATATTCTACGAAGAGCTTCATTCCACTCTCCAACTTCCTTTTCTGATACATCGAGCTGATCGGTGTATCTTAATCCTCCGTTCTCAATCAGATGTTCAATAGAAATAGAATATAGAACTGGCTCTTTTTTGTATGAATTTAACAGGACGTCAGCGTCTTCGAGAGACCGATTTACGGATTCCCTAATTCTCTTCATATCCGCTGACGGCTCGAATACGTTGAACGCCGCAAGCTGAACGATTCGGTAGGCAGATTCTCCATCTATCCCGAATTGAACGCCAAGTTCTTTGAGTAACTCCTTTGCCTCGTTTGAGGCAAAGCAACCGCGGGATTCCACAATTTCTTTCATCATATTGTCCTGATACACAACAAGTCCTCTCAAGACCTTGTTCATCCTTTTCAATGAAAAAACTACAATATGAAAAAGGTCGGGCCACGCAACCCGTTCCACAGAGGACTGCTCAATGGATCGCTCTTCCCACGTAACCAAATTTTCGCGGATAGCGTCAAAACATCCCCGCGCAAGGCGCGCCATACCTTGGACGTTTTCGGTAAAAATCGTGTTTTTCTTATGCGGCATCGCCGATGAACCTTTCTGCTTCTTCCCAAACGGCTCATGGTAGATCGGGCGGCCGCTTCGCGCGCCCAATCGTATATCAAGCGCAATTTTTTCAAGCGAGAGCATTATTTGAAGCAGCGCGCCTGCAAGCGGAAGGAATTTCTCTCGCGGCATTATCTGCGTCGCGCCGTAGAATGGCTTAAAACCGAGTTCGGCAAGCGCATTTTTCTCTACTGTAGGGTCTATGCTTCCGTAATTCCCTATTGCGCCGGAGATTTTTGAATGCCGCAATTTCCTTTCCGCGTGCTGTAATTCTCCCCAACTTTCCTGGAAGATTTTAAGCCAAGTCAGGCATCTTTTGCCGAATGATTGCAGTTCGGCTTCCTGACCGTGCGTTCTTCCGTTCATGATGGTAAAGCGGTGCCGAATAGCGCAATCTTTCAGCGCCCTTGAGCCGCCAAAACTCTGCTGGCGGCTAAGGCATTTTATGAAGGAAACAAATAGATGGGCCGCCGCAATGCCTATTTGTCTTGCCTTCCTTATATGCCTAGCCGCCCTGATATTTTAACCAAGCACTGCGCGCTGCTTTTCTTGAAGCCACCTAAAGTTTGGGAAGTGAAACGCGAGAATCGCAAGCGGCGTTACAATAAATAATTGTTTCAATTTCTCTTTGTAACTTTTTCCGGAATTGAACGGTGTTACCGTAATTTGCCCACCAAAAAGTTTCCTTGCAAAAAATTTTACAGTTTGCACGCTGGATTCTTCATAAAAGATAACGATTTCATGTTCCCCGTGTATATTGAATGTCTCTATGGTTTCCAGTTTTTTACGTGCAAACTTGAGTTCTTCGGCAATTATGGCGCTACGTTCTTCTACGGATATAATCTTACTCATGCTAAGCGATCCATAGCTTTTCTCGGCTTCGAGTAGTAAACCTTTTAGCGTATCTCCTTCGGGAACCAATGCTTCACTCGTTCCTATGACGACGAACCCTGATGCAACCTGCTTTTTCATCTGTGTAGCAATGAAATATGCAAATTTTGAACGCTGTTCTACCGTGTTAAATCCATCACCAATGACGATAACAAATTTTGCCATTACGTACCTCCTCTGTAATTTTTTATCTTACAGCTATTTAGTTTTTTATCAGCTGGGTTGAATTTTGTTCTTCCTTTGTATAAATGTCAAGTTAGTTGAGTTATTTGTGTCCTAAATAAAAAACCCTTCCTCATAGCGCCCATTGGTTCAAGGAAGGGTCAATAAAACGGCAGATATTTTCGCCGAAATTGGGAGGATACTGCATGGCCTTCATAAATAATAACATTGACCATGTTTCCAGCTGTGGGCGCAACGGCCAACGGTTATTCCCGCACTGGGTCATATTTCTTGACCCTAACCGACTCTCCTCCCTTTTTAAGGTACCTCCGAGGCTTGAGCGAAAACGCTTTAAACCCCTTACTATTAGATAGTGTAGCACAACCATTTTAGAAGTCAAGCCCGCTAAATACTATGATTTAGGCGCCTGAAACAGCTAGTTAAAAAGGCTTAAATTGTTTTTTATCGCATAGAAGACGCTATCGCGCGTTCCGTCGTCCACGAGCGTCTTTTGTTTTTCATCCCAGATTTTTTTTACGGTTTCGTAAGCTTTCCGATATATAGCGGCAATTTTCGGCTTCTTGATTTTTTCGGCGTAATTTCCGAACGCTTCCAGCTGGATAAGAAGTTCTTCAAGAATCTGAAATTGTATTCGATGCTCCCCGAGCGCTTTATTTTTTCCTTCAAGCCACAGTTCTCCAAGCTCATCAACGGTTTTTATGTCAGCTCCGACGATAACCCTCGGCAGATCTTTCAATCCTGGCTCATCGCCTGTTTTCGGCAAAAAGTATTTTATTTTTGCCAGCTTCCCTTCATTAATTTCCTTATCCCGAATCCGTAAAAGTTTATCTTTAATAAAATCAGCGCTGAAAGTTTCATCGATCGCGAGCGCGAGATGCGATGTCTTTTTTTCTATTCCGTTTTCCGGATCTTCGGAAAATTCAACTATAGTATCAACTTTATTTTCTATATCGTCGTACAGAGATGTCTTAAATGTCATGCCGTTCGGACCAAACCACTCGCTTAACTCGCCATGCTCAAGAATAAGCGCTTCAAAAATCCTTGCAATTTTAGCCATTCGCTTCTGCGTTTCGGTGTCACTTTTCTCAAAATCGCTTATGGCTTTTTCTACGTAGTTTTTATCTCTTTCTACGCTTCTCTCTCCATAGTATTTAACAAACACTTCCTCCTCCGGATCAATAGCGTATTTTTTGATAACCCTATCAGCTTTTCTTATCATTGCGTCTCTATCAGCATTTTCCAAAGCTCTTATAGCTACCTCCTCAAATTTCATGGGTTTATTATACTATATAAAGCCGTTTTTGAAAAGTAAAAATCCCCGGCCTGATTAAACCGAGGATCTTTAAAATCTGTAGCTAAACACCACTTATTGATGGAGATCAGTAAGCCACATCCCAGCTCCCCACGAAATATAGTTTGCCGCCGATCCAATCACCATCTTTAGCATGCTTATTGACGGAGATAAGTCCCCTTGGATCGTACCAATGAGAGCTACAGTAAAACCGACCGCTATAATGAAGCCAATCCATTCGCAAACCATAAAAATTACATTCGTTGCCTCCGCTATTTTTACGGTTTTTACTTTTAAAGAGAGCAAACAGCCAGCGATGAAAATTACAATCATTATCACCATTATCACCGGCACTCCAAGTATCAAAAACCAAGCAAACATTTTATCCTCCTACATGTAAGTTTGTTAGTCGTAGAAAACAATTTTTACTGGTATAAGTGTAGCATATAAACCAATGCCTGTCAATAATAGAGAATTCCGCTGTTTTTAATAGCTAGTTCAACGTCTTTTCAAGATTTCGCATTCATGCAGGCAGTACGAAGCTCTCTCGCCCCATCAAAGCCGGAAATATAAGCTTTCAGATGTTTTTTCATAACATCAAAGTTTTTCTTTTTATGAAACAGTTTTTCAAAAAGTTTCGCGTGTTCTATCGCGACATGGAGTCTTTCCTGGGTTGATGGTATCCCTCGACCGCGCTCGGGACTATTTTTGTTCAGTGGCGAAAATAGCCACGGGTTTCCGAAAATGCCGCGGCCTATCATTACGCCATCTACACCCGTTTCTTTTGCTCGCTCTCTGGTTTCAGAGAGGCTTTTTACATCACCGTTTCCTATTATAAGCGTTCTGTCCGACGAGGAATCGTACTTGCGCGCGATTCTCACTGCTTCCGCAACCACATCCCAATCAGCCGGAACGTCCGACATTCCTTTTCGCGTGCGGGCGTGAATTGTGACAGCTGAAGGCTCCGACTCAAGCAGATACGGAAGCCATTTTTTAATTTCGTTTTTTGTGTCGCCGATTCTTGTTTTTACCGAGACGGGGAGTTTGCCCGCACCGCGTTTTGTCTCTCGGATAATTTCCTGCGCGAGTTTTGGATTTTTTATAAGCGCTGCACCAGCGCCTTGCTTAAGTACTTTTTTCTCGGGGCAGCCCATATTTATATCTATCCCGTCAAAGCCGAGTTTCTGCATCATAATCGCGGAGCGGTAGAAGTGTTCAGGCGTCGCCCCAAATAATTGCACAACTATTGGGCGCTCTTTTTCCGTGTATGATAAATCCAACATAAATGCTTTTCTACCTTTTGAGCAAAGTCCGTCGCACGGTACGAATTCCGTCCACATAACGTCAGGCCTTCCTCCGCCCGGCTTCGGACAGGTAAACTTTCCGCTATATTTCACCACAATCCTTCGGAACGCGGCGTCGGTAACGTCCGACATCGGCGCCATCGCAAAAAATGGCTTTTTCAGTTTTTTCCAGAAACCTTGGACCATTTGTATATGCTACACGCAAGAAGCTTGTCAGTGCAAATAAACCCCCATACTAATACATTAGTGTGGAGGCAAAAACACCCCCTTTCGGGGGTGTTGAGCAGTTTTACTTACTTTTTTTTGCTACATATTCTTCAATGAATCTATTAATCGAGATTGATTTATCTCTCTTTCCAATATTTTTGCCAAAAATTCGGCAAGTTTTATAAGTTTCGGATTAATGCTATTTTTATCATTTTTGTATAAATCCAATAAACTTTTTACTGTCGGCTGACTTCTCAATCCAGTTGGAAGCATTGTTTTCTTATATTCTTCCAATGAAAGTCCTGTTTTTTTAATAGTTTCTTCATATATTCTAGTAGATTTTGCAAAAATTGATTCAAGATTATATACCTTTTTCTTTAAGTCGCTTACAAGTTCTTCTCTAATTTTATTTATTTTTGAAAGCGAATTAAAAGTCGCTTTTTGGTCTGCTAAATAATCTTCATATCTAGAAATGGCATTTCTTAATGAACTTAAACTTCCTATTTTTTCACTTTGAAGTTCCAATAGGCTATTTTTGAAATCTTTCGTTCCATTACCATTTAAGTCTTTTAATACGTTTTTAAAATATCCTTCTTGTTCGTTTACCCAGTATCTAGTCGGGGTTGGCTGTTTTACCAAAGGAGAAACTTCCGCAGAATAGGGCTCTTGAGGCACAACTTCAGACATTTTAACATCCGATTCAGTATAAGGTTCTACAAAATTTCTAAATTCATGTCCTACTGAAATTCCCTTCTCCGCTTCTGGATGCCATCCGTAAGTTTTATCGTAGATATCAGCAGAGCCGAATTTCTGGTCTATTAGTATTTTTTCACCGATTCCTTTTGCAGAAACTCGAATTTCCTCCACATTATCTGGATCTATATACCTGTTTTTTACCAGAAAATTATAAGTTGCTTTATTTATTGCCGCTGTGACTTTTCTTCCATCGCTTAAATCTTCTGCTTTAAGTTTTAAGCTATTAAGAGTTTCCGGGTCTCTTTTATTAATCAAATATTCAAATTGTCTTCTAACTGGATTCCATACGCCTTCACCTTTTTTAATTGTAGCTAAGTCATTTATATCGTTTATCCGTTGCTTCATTTCTTGTTCTAATTGTGCCGTTCCTCCAGTTTTAGGAATTTCTTGCTCTGGAATAACTATGCCCTTTTTACCAAGAGAATCTTCTGGTGATAATGTACCACCCTTAGCACTAGTTGTATTTATACTGTTTTCAGCACTTAAGGAATCTGGATTTACTTCACCTTTTCCACCCACAACCGCTGAATTTGGGTTAAAGATCTCACCTAAAAAGTGCCTGATGGCATAACCACCTATAGCAAAACCTGCTCCTAATAATGCCCCTTTCGCTAGTTGCCATTGAAGATGTTTTCTCTGCGCTTCTGAAATTTTCTCTTCACGAAAATCTAAAAATTTATCTAAGCGTTCTTTCAGTTCTGTATTGACCTTCGGATTGTTTGACGCTATCAATGTTTCAGCTTCGCTTAATTTATTAAGCAATTCAATTTGTCTATTTATTCTTTCTTCACCAGAACCGAAATCAAACAAACCGTCGTCTAATTTTTTGTGTGTAAAATCAAGCCGTGTTTTTAATCTCTCTAAATAATCCCTCTCTAATTTATCTTTTCCTGCTTTATCATCGTATAATAGACTCTCTTTAGTTTTATTAATTAACTCTTCCAACTTTTTAGTTGTCTGTTCAGCGTCAACAAAATCCCTTGATAAGTTATTACTTTTTGTTTCTAATTTTTCGATCTGCAGTTTAATTGGTTTTTTTTCTAGTAAAATTTTTTCTTGTACTTTCTCAATCTCCTGCATAATAGTACTAGTTTCTTCGTCATCTGGTGTATTATCTAATTTATTTTGTAATTCATCGAGTTTTCCTTTATATGATTCATCTATTTTGAAATTTTTATCCCAAAGTTCTCTTAAAAATTTCCTATTTTCCTTTTGTTGTTCGTTTTCTTCTTTTATCTCGTTATCTTTTCGCCTGCTTTCAAATTCTTTTTTTCGTAATTCATCCACTGCTCTTTTTCTAGTAATGTAGCCACCCATTGCGGCGGCTGTTAATGGCGCTGCGAGCAGACCAAGAACGCTCACTGTTGCAGTTCTCACCACAAAACCAAGAGCCATATAAGAACCTCTTTCAACAAAAATATTTTTGAAAGCCCTCCACCACACCTTCTGGTCATTAATTTCTAATAACGCCTTTTCTATTTCAGGATTCGCACTTAAATATCGATTTACTTGGATTTTGTATTCTATCTCTCTTACTTCTGTAACTTTTTTAAAGTTATATAGTTCATATTTAGCTTCTATGAAAGTTTCCATTGCTTCTTCATATTTCTTTTTATTACCACTTTCTGCATTTGGTTCTGACCATTCTTGCGGGATTTTTGAAAGCTTATCGGCAGCTTCGTTGAAATTCTTGACTATTTCCGCTTGTTGCTCTGATAGACCCTCTGGACTTCCAGCCCATAAAATTGAAAGCTTTCCGTCAACTAGTTCGGCACCTAGACCGCTTTCTTTTGTCTGCTTAATAATGTTTTCTAGCGCACTTCTATGAATTTCTATACCGCCTTCCTGAAATTCTTTCATTGTTGCTTTCTCTTCTCTTGCGGAATAATACTTATTGAAAACATTTTGCCATGCGCGACCCCAGAAACCTTTTTCATTTTTAGACGCTTCAGTTCTTTCGTTAGCTTCTTCTTTTACTCTGCCTAATACAAATTGGCTGAAATTTTCTAAAACTAGCGCTTTCTGTCCTTCACTTAAATTGGCAAAACCTTCAAGTTTTTCCAGGTCTTCTTCCTTAATGTTGAAATTTTTCTCTACGGAAGTATAGATATTTCCGGTTTCTATTTTTTCTGACGGGGTCATCATAGGAGTTTCTAGTTCGGGACCGTCTGTTTTTATTTCAACTTCAGGCACTGCCGCGCCCTCTAAATAGTTCTCTTTTAGAAAATTATCCAAGAAATCCTCCTTCTCGGGTTCAGAAGGCTGTGGTTTATCAACCTTAAGCTCGTCGAGTTCTTGAGCTGGCTTTATATTTTCATCTGGATTTCCGGTTATTTCAGGTGGGTTGATTTCTTCTTCATCATCAAACGGCCCATCCTTTTTTTGTGGAATTGGCGGGGTTTCAGACGGAATATCTTCAATAGCTTTAACCGGAATTTTTTTTCCGGGGTTGAGTTCCCCTTCAGAGAACTGCCCTATATTCAGCGATCCAAAGCTCATATAGTTATTGTTTAATTTATTATAGCAGAATCATAAGTATTCTTCTTGGTGGATAAGTAATTTGGAGCGGATAACGGGAGTCGGGCCCATGTCCCTGCCTGCCGCCTGCCTGCGGTAGGCAGGGCAGGTAGGTCAACCTTGGTCCCGCTGAATTTTGCTATTTTGAATATCTTTATGACTGCGAAGGTTTTATTAAACTTTCAGCTAGGGGCTCCATTATTTTCCCAAAAATTTCTTCGTCGGAGAATTTTGAGCCTAGTTCTTGTAATATTATATCCCTCTCTTCGTCAGCTATTTCTTCCCATGGATTAAATTTAAGATGTTTCTCCAATTCAATAATGGGGTCAATTATCTTATGCTTTAAATCAACTTTTATACATTTAACTTCGAGCGCCCTTTCTTTGCCAATAAAAGGCAGGTCGTCTTTGTTAATAACGAGTACCAGGTATCCTAATTTTGCTACTGGATAAATTTCGTTCATGATTTAAAACTCAACTAATTGAATCGTTGATTCTGGGTGTTGTTCTTTATACATTTTAAATGTTCTACGTACTTCCTCAATCTCTTCTGCAGAAAGGCCGTTATTGGCTGATATGTGGATAGATTCAATATCATCCACTGTCAGGTTATTGTGGTATTGAACTTCTGTATATTTTGCACCCCAATTCATCCTACTTGTACTTTCTAATTCATTTATAATCTTACCACCAGAAAAGCTGGCGGAGTAGCTGAGAGGAAAACTCGTAAAATGCGGCTTTGCGGCTGGCGTGGGCGGCCAATTATTTTCTTGGCCAAGACTATCATGAAAAGTAATGGTTGTCTTTTTAAGGGCTCTTTCCTTTTTTATCTTTACATTAACCGCTCCAAATCCGCTCACGCTCGTAGGAGGGGGTATTTTACCATCTCCATTTATGGCCCCGTGTTTTTCGTCTGAGAAATAGCCGTATATTGGTCTTTTCTCTTTATTATTTTCTAATACTTCTTTGGGAATCTCTATGTCACTATATCTCCCTGTCGGCGTAGACATAATGGACATACTTGAATTACTTGTTTTGTTAAAACCAAACATTTTCATTTCGGATATTGCTCTGGCTTCTTGGCAAAGAGGTGTTTTACTTGCATTTGTCTCAAATTGACTTTTCCAACGATTTTCCACATTCATTATTTTCTCTAAAACGAAGGGTTGAGTTGCGCTAAAAAAGCTTGCCCGTTCTATCATGTTTTCAATTTTCGCTTGCAATCTTGATTTAAATTCTTCAACTGAAATGCCTAAATCATAAGCATCATTTACATAAGTTTGTTCATTTGTTTTCTCTGCTTGTACAATATTTTGTTTAATCTGCTCTTTAATTTCAGGATTACCTTCAAGTTCAATACTTTCATCCCAACCTTCAAAATAACTATTTGTTACAGTAGACTCAAAGGCGCCCTTATTTATCTTCTTTTCTTGTTCTTTTTCCGCAGGTTTTGCCTCTTCTGTCGTCCTTGGTTCCGATAGTCCTGTTGTCTCGAATTCTTCGGGCTGTTTTGGTTCGGGTGCAATTTTTTGTTTTTCTTCTTCGGCTACAACTTTAATTTCTTTAGTAGAAATTGATTCTGGTAAAGACACTGATTCTTTAATGTGTTCATTTTTTTCTCCTCCTTTAAATCTCGCGCGAAATCTTTCTAGCATTTCTCTCGCCAGACGTTTTACGATTATCTCTTTAGATTCTATTGGTTTTACTTCGGTAAATTTTTCAAACATAATTTATTTTATCCTTGAGCGAGATGCGGGAATCGAACCCTCGTCTCGATCTTGCCCCCACACCAATTAAGCAAAGAGTAACTTTTTTGTGCGGGTAAGGAGAATCGGACTCCTGTCTCTTGCTTGGGAAGCAAGCGTACTACCACTATACTATGCCCGCATGTAATTTTAAATTGGTGTGGGGGTTTGGGAACCTGCCTGCCCTGCCTACCGCAGGCAGGCGGCAGGCAGGGGTCGACATACTGCCACTGTACTACACTCGCAAAGTAGGAATTAGGCCTTAGGCGTTAGGATTTAGGTATTCCGATTGATTTTCCTATTTCCTAATGCCTAGTTCCTAGAGCCTAATTTTCGTGCTTGTCGCTACAGTCGTTGTCGCGGATTTTACTTCCGGCACGACAATTATTAGCTTCTCGCCCGTTCTTACTAAATTAAGCTGTTTTTTCGCTTCTTTTAGGCGGTTTTCTACTTTTTTAAAATACTCTATATCGGCGATTGTTATATTTTTCTCCGTCTTTAATTTTTCAAATTTCGCGCGCAAGTCCGCTGCCTCGGCATTAAGCGTTTTTCTTTGCTGTTGCAAATTATAAATACCGACTCCCAAAAGAGCAACTACTAAAACGATTATTATTGAACGCCACGAAATCATAAAATGTTCTTGCTATAAATTATTTCTACGATGTCTGTAAAATTTTTCAGAAAACGCCTTTGCGAACACAATCAGCCAGATTGTAAGCGCGAGATGAATGACTATAAGAACATACCGTTCAGCATACAATCCGCTCGCAATATCTATGCTATACGAAACCGCGGTATAGATAAAAACCAATTCAATGACACACTGTATTAATACAAAACTTAGCGCGGTTAAAAAAATCGCCCAGTAACGCCTTTTTGGAGGAATAACTTTTGCCACGTTTTTAGTATACCATCCCCGGAAAAATGGCGAATTATTCTAATTACTAATTCCTAATAAAATGCCCGATGGCAGAAATGCCAAACGGCAGATATTGGACATTGAGATTTTCATTAGAAATTAGATATTAGATATTAGAAATTCAAAAGATTACTTTTTCAGCAGTTCCTTGAATGTTTCCGGAGAGATTTGAACTTTGGAACGCTCATTTAGTTTTTTCTTTCCGCGTTGTTGTTTTTTCCACAATTTCATTTTCCTTGTTCTATCGCCTCCATAGAGGTATCCGGTAACATCTTTCCGCAACGCCGGTATGTCATCGCGCGCAATAATTCTTCCGTCCGCCTGCGCCTGTATCGGCTGGTTAAACTGCTGGCGCGGAAGGAGTTTTTTGAGCTTTACGACCATGGCGCGCGCCTCATACTCAACTGAATCGCGCGGGAAAAATCTGCTCAGCCCCGGAATTATTTCGTGCGAAACTAAAATGTCGGTGCGCACTACATTCGCTTTTTCATACCCTAAAAGCTCGTAGCTGAACGAGGCAAGGCCATGCGTTGCTGATTTTAATTGGTCATCAAAATCGCTTACGAGTTCCGCGAGCGGCATCTGCGCCGAAAATTTTACCCTATCTCCTATCGTTTCAGTAGTTATACTGGAAAGCCTGAAGTTCTCCTGAAACGCCACAACACTTGAGAGATATTCCCGTGGAAGTATTATGTTTATTACTATAATCGGCTCCATAATTTCATGATATTCCTTTGGTAAATCTTCCGGCTTCACAATTTCAACCCATCTTGTGGTTGTTTTTATTTTATAAAGAACTGACGGAAATGTGTTCACAGTTTGAACTTTAAATTCCCTTCGCAAACGTTCTGCGGTTATTTCAAAATGCAACTTTCCCAAAAATCCGACTTTAAATCCTCTGCCTAGCACTTCATTTTGGTCCGGTTCTATTAAAAGCGCGGCATCGTTCAAATGCAATTTCTGAAATCCTTTTTCTAAAAGCTCGTAATCGTCATTTTCTTCCGGATAAAATGAAACAAAAACAACTGGATTTGGTTCTTTATATCCCGCAAGTGGCTCTACCTTTACAGATGATTGCTGTTTTGTTTTATCAAATTGTACGAGCGTATCGCCTATTTTTACTTTTTCAGGATCTCTGATTCCTGTTGCAACGTAGCCAATCTCTCCAGATGAAATTTCTTCTTGTTTTCCAATCGACGAGAGTTCTGGAAAAAAGTATCCTATTTCTTTTATTTTGGAACGCGTATTCGTGGCAATAAGCCGTATATCATCATTCCAATTTATTACACCTTCAAAAACACGGACAGAGGCGATTACTCCTTTATGATCATCATAAAATGAGTCAAAAATCAGCGCTCTTGTGTTTCCCGCACCGGAACTTTTTGTTTTTGGCGGGGGAACTTTTTTTACCACTTCGCGAAGCAATTCTTCCGTTCCTTCGCCGGTTTTACCTGAAACAAAGAATATTTCACTCTCGGAAACACCAATTAATCTTGCCAATTCTTTTGTTATCAAGTTAAGACGTTCGTCATTAAAATTTATCGTTCCATCATTATTTTTAAATAAATCGATTTTGTTTATAGCGCCGATTATTTTAAGCCCTGTTGCTTTTGCAAATCTAAAATTGGCAAGCGTCTGTGCCTGTATACCTTGTGTTGCATCAACTAAAAGAATTGCCCCCTCAACTGCTTCAAGCGCGCGAGATACTTCATATGAAAAATCCGAGTGTCCGGGAGTGTCAATCAAATTCAGGATAAAACTTTTTCCTTCCACTTCATATTTCATTCTCACTGGAGCCATTTTTATGGTAATACCGCGCTCACGTTCCAAATCAAGCTGGTCCAAAAATTGCTCTTTCATTTTTCGCTTATCGACTGTTCCGGTTATTTCAAGAAATCTGTCAGCAAGTGTTGATTTTCCGTGATCAATATGTGCTATTATTACGAAATTTCTAATATTTTCCATGTATAAAGAGTATCAAGCATAGGAGAAAAAATGTCTAATTTTTAAAAAGAAAAAGCGCCGTACCGTATACATTGGTCGTGCGCTTTTAGTGTGTGTTTGCTACTCTTCAAACTTAAACCTCGGAATCGATATTTTTGAAACCTCATTCAATATTTCCTGTACCTGCCTTGAACGAAGTTCTGCGTCCGTTTTGATATCGCTAATTAGCCGTTCCATTCCACCTGTCAAATTCTCTATTCTTTGCAGTGATACTCCGGACTGGGTGTTTTTTTCTTTAGCGGCGGCTTCGGTTTCCGCAATCTTCTTTTGCTCAAGAAGACTTATTTTTATTTCATCGACTTCTTCTCGCCATGCACTGAATTTTCCCAACTTACTTTCAACCGCCTCAATAATTTTATCATGACCATCCGGAATCTTCGTCCTTCTGATGAGTGATAAAAGACAATTATCAAAACTTGCGGGAACAATCTTTTTAATTTCTTCTACAATCGTTTCGTGAAAAGGACGGAATTCTTTTTTCTCTTTTAACATTGGTGTTTCTCCTTAAGTTAGATGTAGATAATATTTGGATTATTAATTGCTAGCTTAATAATAACAAAGCCCGCTGTTTTTGTCAAACCCCGTTTAGAAACGGCCCGCCCATAGGCCCTCCGGGCGCGCAAAGCGCGGGCGTGGTTTCTAACGGGGCAGGCGTCAGTTCCTATTATACTTGATACTTAATACAAGCTACTTGATACTCTCCGCAAGCGTGAGTTTTATTATCGTCCTCCCTTCTGGGTTCTTATCCTCGTATGTAAAAACAGTATTCCCTGTTTCTTGCCATACATATCCAAGCGGAGCGGAAATTGTCGCCTGAAGCTCGTTTTCCACGCCGGATTGTTTCTCAAAGATAAACATATATTGGCTTCCTTTCGCGACTGCCGAAGAATTCGAATTTGTCGTTTGGTATCGCAACTCAAGGTCTTTTGTTTCCCCCGCTTCAACCGTAAACCAGCCGGCGAAAACATTTTTCCCGTGCGCCAGCATATTCCACATATTATATTCAGTCAAAAAATTTTCCGTTTTTTCTATAGCCAACACATCCGGATTATCTCTGTAACCATTTGCTCCATAGTCAAATGAACTTCCGATGCTTTTTACTATCACGCCTTTTGCTTTAAGAAGAGTTGCTTCCGGGTTTGTAAAAATTTGAATGTAATCTTGATTTACGGCGCGCCACCACGGGTCTTCTTGGCCAGCGCCATCGTGTTTTCTCGTTACTACCAAATCAGTAAGCGCGCTTCCATCCGTTCCGATATCAATTCTTGCTTTCACAGTTTCTTTGATGAAAGCGTCGCTTTTCCCTCCGGCTATATTCGCGTTCACGACGGCAAGATAGCTTCCCCAGAAATTGTTCGGAAGTTCATATATTGAACCGTCAATTCCGCCATATTTTAGAAAGCTTTGTATTTTCTGGTCTTTCGCGTATATCATGATGTCTTTTTTTGAAACATGTTTTTCTATCCGTTCTGTCAAATTTTTTTGTTCGGAAATCGAGAGTGAACTCAATCGTTCCATCATTATCGGCGCGAGAATTTTCAATATCCGTTTCGGCTCGCCCGCTTTATTATCTTTTCCAGCCTCCACTTCGCGCTGAATTTCATTCAAGAAATTACCGCTGTTAATCGTGAGCTTATATTCCGGAAGCGGGACAGGCCCAGTTATATCCAGCAAGCTTTCCAAAACATTTATATTCATCGCGAGAACTCCATTAAAAGAGATATTCCGCTCTTGATACATTCTTGAAGATTCTAAAAATCCCAGTACGGTTTTCGCGGACGTCGGAAAATCAAAAAACCAGTTTGCGTCGCGGGCCTCCCAATCTGTTGTCATGCGCTGGAGCGGCTTCGGTGGAATTATTTTTTCAAATACCCATCCGTCCGGGTCATAAATGTCCATAACCTCAAGCGACGCCATTCGCCCGTTTTTAATCGTTATATCCGCGTAACTCCCCAAGAAACCCCCCGCCGGTCTTATTTCCGCCGGGTTTTGAAAAAGAACCGCAATATGCGTATTATTCTTTTCCAGAAGCGCTATGAAGCCGTCTAAAAATCCCTGCACTTGATATAATTCCGCGCTGTGCGCCATATACTGGTCTCCGACAATTTTATCTAAGTTACTAAAAAGCGACGATGTTTTTTTGAGACTGGCGGTTGAATTTTTTATCGTTTTCGTATTTTCAATAATGGACTTAATCGCGCCTCGCGCGTCGGAAAGTTTTTTTATAAGGACTGCCCCGTCATTTTGAAAATACGTAAATCCGCTTTGTTTCACATCCGCAAAAATCTTCGACAATTTGTATAAATCAACATTCAAAAGAGCAACTTGGCTAAGCAGCGAACTTGCTCCCTTAAACGCCGGAATAATGCTCCCTATCGCGCCCATAAGCATTTTCCCCTGGCTCCTGTTTATTTCCGCGTCAAGCGCTCTTATTTCCTCCGCATTTTTTACCAAATATTCGCTTGCCACATCCGGCTCAAAGCCGCTTAATGCCTTTATTGATTCTGAAAGATTGCTTGCTATCGCGGAACTCGTTTCGCTTATTGTTTTTCTGGTTTCAAGAGCTCCCGTCGCAATGAAAATGGCAAGCACGCCTACCGTCAAAAACACCGCCCCGCCAATAAGTTTTATTGTAACGGTTGAATTTCTTTTTCGCTTAATTTTCGGACGCGACAGATTAACCAATTTCGCGCGCGCTATCCGCTCGTAATTAATGTTCGGATGCCTTACGTCCGCCAAAAGCGGGTCTATGTTTTTTACCGGAACTGTCTTTTTTGAATCCATTAGTTAGAGTGTTTTAAACAAAGAAAGCATTTTTTCAGCTGTTTTGTGCCAAGAAAATCTTTTTACATTTTCAAAT
>JBBTVZ010000031.1:0-16614 GCA_038062995.1 Patescibacteria group bacterium
CACGAATATAGTAGGTTACGCTTGGATCTAAACTTGGAATCAATAAACTGTACGCACCAGTTCCAAACGAACCACTTTCGCTTACTGTCCATGTATCGGTTTGTGTCAGACCATATTTGAAACCTCGGGTTGTCGCATTCGCCCCGCCGGTGTCAGTGATGTTGCCGTTTGCCGTCGTACTTGTAGAAACCGTATTTGTCGCGCTTTGAGTTGATACAGTCGGCGTAGCAATGCTAGTTAAAAATGAAACATACGAACCATAACTTGTACCTACGGAATTCGTGGCGAAGGCGCGGACATAATAAGTTGTATTTGGTGAAAGTCCTGTAAGCGACCCGGTGTACGCACCAGTTCCAAACGAACCACTTTCGCTTACTGTCCATGTATCTGTTTCCGTAAGCCCGTATTTGAAGCCGCGTGTTGTTGCGTTTGCGCCATTAGTAGCGGTGATAGTTCCATTTGCGGTTGATGTCGTTGTTCCGATGCCTGATGCCGATTGAGTGGTCAAAGTGGGCGCAGTCGCATTTGTTGTGAAAGACAAATATGTCCCATAATTTGTCCCGCCTGAATTAGTTGCAAATGAACGGACGTAATACGTTGTTCCCGGTGAAAGTCCCGTCAACGAACCAGTGTATGCGCCTGTACCAAATGACCCATTTTCACTCACGCTCCATGTGTCTGCTTGCGTAAGACCGTACTTGAAACCGCGGGTTGTGGCGTTGGCCCCATTTGTAGCTGTAATAGTTCCATTCGCTGTTGATGTAGTTGTCCCGATGCCTGATGCCGATTGAGTTGATAAAGCGGGAGTGTTCACACCGGTTACAAATGACACATATGACCCATAGCTTGTGCCCTGCGCGTTTGTCGCAAAAGAACGGTAGTAATATGTAGTTCCAAATGGGAGGCCAGTTAATGAACCAGTGTATGCGCCAGTGCTAAAATCTCCGTTTTCACTCACGCTCCATGTGTCAGTTTCTGTAAGCCCATATTTGAACCCGCGGGTTGTGGCATTTGAACCGCCTGTTGCTGTGATGTTTCCGTTTAATGTTGCTGTCGCTCCAGGAGTTGGCACTGATGCTGTATACAAACGCCCACCAGTGGGGCCATTTTGTTGTGAGCCAGCCATTAAGTTAGCTCCAGTAGAATCGGATGCGACGGAATTCCACCAAATATCAGCATCACCTGCGGGTTGGCGTTCTGTCCAAGAAGCTCCGGAATCAAATGATGTGTATACGCGACCATTACCATAAGTAGCTGCTATTAAATTAGAGCCATCGGAGTCTGAAGCAACAGTACCCCAATACTTATTAACATCACCTGCTGGTTGGCGTTCTGTCCAAGAAGCTCCGGAATCAGACGAGGTATATATGCGGCCGCCGCCTATATCTCCATTGCTATCTGTCACTATCAAGTTGGATCCGTCAGAATCGGATGCAGCTGCCCACCATTCCTTATAAACGCCAGCTCCTGCAGGAGTACGTTCTGTCCAATTGACTCCGGAATCAGACGACGTGTAGACACGACCTTGGCTATTAGTCCAACTATCTTTAGCTACTGCTATCAAATTAGAGCCATCAGAGTCAGAGGCGGCACCAAACCATGCTCTATCTGCAGCTCCTGCTGGTTGGCGCTCGGTCCAGTTAGTTCCCGAATTGGATGAAGTATATAAACGACCTGATGCAGCGCCGGCAATTAATTAGAGCCGTCATTATCAGACGCGATCGCGCGCCAATATTTATTACCGCCAGAAGTTAAGTTTTGAGCCCAAGAAACTCCTGAATCTGTTGATGTGTAGACGTAACCGCCATAAACTCCGGCTATTAAATTGGAGCCGTCGGAATCGGAGGCTAAGCCATATATTGCACCCATCTGAGAACCGTTCTGTGTCCAATTTGCACCGTAATTAGACGACGTATACAGATAATTGTTTGTTCCTACCCCCGCGACTAAGTTGGAGCCGTCGGAATCGGAGGCAGTAGACTCCCAATATCCATTAACATCTCCGATTGGCCGGCGCTCGGTCCAAGTCATGCTATTGTTTACTCCCAAACTTGATGCCGCTTGAGTTGTAACTGTCGGCGCTGTAGTAAGTGATGTTTTATTAGATGCTGGATTTGATTCGCCGGTATACGAGCCGTATTGAATTGCTATTCTTCCTGCGCCCGCATCTCCACCGCACAAAAGATTTGGGTTAAGGTATATGCAGTTATTATTAGAAAACGACAGTCCTCCAGTAGCCGTTACTAGGTTCGTGCCAAGTGTTAGCGTGTTTCCTCCAAGATACACACTTCCTCCGGAACCAGCTCCTAATGCGGCTTCATAACCATTATTAGTAAGACTTCTTCCATTTGCTTTTATTGTTCCACTTACCGTTATCGTGTCCGCGTAAATCATTATAATCCCGCCACCATCGCCACTATAATACCAGCAAAATTCCGCACCACCACCACTACCAAGATTGATTCTACTTAAATTCGCTACTCCGTATGTACCGCCACCGGCACCCTGGCCACTCGTATAGCGAGGCGTTCCCGCGGAACCAGCTCCACCATATCCGCCACCGCCGCCACCACCGGACGGTTCTTCATAACTGCCAGTAAGTGTGCCGCCTCCGCCGCCGCCATTATTTGCTAAATTTGATTGGCCATTAAGGCCACCATTATATGACTCACCTTGTCTACCAACCCCAGCAATACATCCAACATTGCTAGTCCCGCGGAAACCACCTCTATACGTTACACTAGGCGAACCTCCTGTACTAGAAACAGTTATACTTCCTCCGCTTTGAACATTTACCGTTCCTGTTGCCCTGAAAACAACTATTCCTCCAAGTGTTCCGTTCCACGCAGTCGCTGTAATAGAACCGCCGCTAGAAATTGTTACGCTTGTATATTGCGGAACACGGATTACCTGCGTTATTACGCCAGCACTGCCGGTTGTGTACGCGTTTGTAAGCCCGCTTGCGAAATTAAATGTTGTTCCACCAATTGAACTTATTACTTTAAATTCATATATGCCAGCGCTTGTTTCTGTTCCATGTTGGGTTTGGTGGATAAGAATCTCGTCCCCCGCCGTAAAACCGGTCGCGCTTCCGACTGTAATTGACGTCGCCCCAGCCGACGCGGCACTTGCGAGGTTAGTGTATGTGTTTATTACCTGGTCTGCCGAGCTTGTAGAATATGCACCATCGGTACCGTCTCCAGTATTGATTGCCGCCTTTGTTGTTGAAATGCCTGTCCCGAAAGACGCGAGAATCAGAGCAATGATGGCGAGGGCGCTTGTGAGCTCATGTAATAGTTTTCTTGTTTCGGTTTTAGACATTGTGTATAGTGTTATTCTAGCAAAATTTACAATTCACAATTTTCAATTTTCATTGAATTTTCAATGTTACAATGTCCCAATGGTTCCCGTTTGAAAATTGATTCATTGGTATTTGATTGTAAATTGGTAATTGGAAATTGGAAATTACTTAATAATGAAACTTGGCTTTTCATCTTGGTTTTTTACATACGTCGGCCAATTTTTCCAATCAAACCGCTTGCCGACGAGGCGGAAGGAGATGGGGATGGAAGCAGGTAATTCGTTGTAATTTGTTGTAATTAAGTTGTAATTAGGTTGGGCGGAGAAAATAATTGTGTTTCCTTTAATCTCGTACGAAACCGGTGCTGATACTCCGATGGGGGTGATAAAGACGTCAATGTTATCAGCTGAAAAATCTACTGCGTTTTTCCAGACCCACAGGTCGCTTCCGCGTTCAATATTGTCAAAATCTATCGTGTACCCGTATTTGTCCGAAAGATTTGAGATTTTAGATTTTAGACTTGAGATTGGCAAAAGCTCCGCTTTTGCTATGTACTCTTCTTTAACTCCCCCTGCGATTGCGGAAGCGTACGTCGCGTATTTTTTGCCGTCAATTTCATAAAGCGGGTCAATAGTCGCCGCGGTAATTTTGTTTACAGCGAGGAGATTATTGTTATTCATATTCAAATTAGTAACGGCGGCACCGCCAAACGATAGATTTCCTTGGAGCGTTGAGGTTCCAGTAACGCGCATCGTTCCAACCACGTCAAGCATATATGCAGGCGAAGTTGTTGCGATACCAACTGCGCCTGCGGTAACTAATGAATACGGTTGCTGGTTCGCGGCAGGATCAAAGTAGTATGCGGAATTCGCAACATCATAATAGACACCTGCCGATATGTTTCCTTTAATTAGCGCGCTGTTTGTGACTCCAGTACCGACTTCAAGTGATTCTGTTGCGGTTGTTGTGCCGATGGCAACTTTCCACGTTGTTGACGACGGGTAAATATTTGTCCCACTAACAAGCCACGCGCCTGAATTTCCGCTTGTGATTGCGGTATCCACATAATTCTTTGTCGCGGCGTGGCCATCGGTTGTTGGAGTTCCAACTATAACAGGTTGTGTAAAACGCGATGTGCCAACAACATCAAGTTTGTATGCTGGCGAAGTGGTCGCGATGCCGACGTTGCCATTCAGTATTGTGTACCCTGTACCGCCTGGCGTCAGAGTGATATTTGGGTTAGTGCCAACCGCGGCCAAAGTTAAACTTCCTGCCGCACCGACCGTAAATGAATTGTAGTTGGAGGCGTCATATCCGAGGCGTAATTGCTCTGTGGTGGATAAACTATGCAGTTTTGCCCCTACTATTGTCGTCCCGATGCCGACGTTGCCAGCGGTTGTGGCGAGCGTTGTGGTACCGGTTATGCGCGCCGTTCCTAATGTGTAAAGCGTTGATGGAAGATTTGCCGTCGTTGAGGTTCCAACAGCAAGCTCTAGTGGAAACGCGTAATTCGCCGTCGTAAACGGCCCAGCAAGAACATTCGCGGCATCAATACTTGAAAGAAACGCGCCGGACCCGCGGAACGCGCCGCTTACCGTGCGTATATCGCCTCCTACAATAAGGCGCTCGCTAACGCCGGTTGAAGTTGCTTTAATACCAATCCCAACACTGCCATACTTATTAATGTCCATAACAACAAACCCTGGTAGGTTGTCTGGCGCTCCCGATTCCCGATAAAGTTGCAGATTGCCAAAATTACGAGCTGACCAGATATATGAATGGCCTGAAGTGAGGTTTTTCACACCTACACCGGGATTTGTGGTGGAAGCCACTATAAACACATTTCCAAGTGATGAGGAGCCGCTTTCCGTTGAAGTGGCGTTGAACGTGCTAACCGGGGAAGGCGCCGTCGTTCCAAAACCGACATTCAAACCGGCATCAACGCTGAATAATCCCCCACCAGTGCCCGCTGATTGGGTGGGGCCGATGAAAGCGCGGACTGTGAATGCAGTATTCATCACCATTATCACAGCTAGTGCAAAAATTAATTGGTTTTTGTGTGAATTCATACTGGCAAATTACTAATGTCTAATTTCTAATTGACCTAATGAATGACCAATTTTTAATAACCCTGCAGGTTTTAGAATATTGAAACTTGGAATTTGATTAGGCATTAGATATTAAAAAATTATTGTTTCTTATTTACTGAATTCGTGATTGCGTTGAAAATTAGATTTAGTTCTTTAGCCTCTTGCCATAAAATTCTTGCTTCACTTTTCATTTCGGGGCATGCTATACACACCATTCTTAACCAGTGTTTTGTTTCGCGAGCTTCTTTTTTGCAAATTCCTATTTTATGTTTAAAATCTTGTTTTGATTCTGCATCATCAGCTTCAGAATAATTTGCTCCCACGCTTGTTCCAGACTTCACTAATTGCGTAATGATTGGTATTGTTACTGGACTTTTCGGAATCCCGTTTAAAAACTTTATAACGCTTTCACCGAACCTCGCCGTCCTTTCTTCTAAATCGTATTCTTTCATTTGTCATTGGTAATTGGTAATTGGGATTTGATTAGATATTAGAAATTAGTAATTAGACATTGTTGTAATCCCTACGGGATTACGATAAGCTGTCCCTGTATTTTCTTTCCCGACGGACAGAAGTCGCGGCACTCAAATAAGAAGGAGCCAACGGTGCCAGCTTTAAAACTTATTTGCTTCGTATCTCCCCTTGGAGCTGTTACATAAAAACCAAAGCTTTCTGAAAATATATCGTACTGCGCGTCTTCTGATGTAAAATCAATCGTCACAATATTTCCGCGCCCGACAGTGAGCGAAGATGGAGCGTAGCCGTCTTTATTCGCTTTTACTTCATAAAACCCCTGGCGTTTTGTCTCCCCTGGATCCGGCCTGATGTCAACTTTCGGAGGCGTTAGAACGGCGTTTTTGGGAATTTCAGGAGTAAAGGATGGGATTTGTGTTTTTCCTGGTACATTTTCTGTTTTCTCCTCAGTCGTCGGCTGTACAACGCCAGCAGGAGCCTGTTCTGAACGCGACATTATTCCGGCTATTATTATGCCGACAACGATCAGCGCAAGCACAACTATAAGCACGATATCTTTCTTGCTCATTTCATAAATTATATCATATTAGGCCTTAATTTCTGATATAATATAGTTGCAATGAGAAAGTTGAAAATATTATTCTGGGCTTGTATTGGATTACTATTGATAGTTGCTTTTTCAATCGCCTTTTTTTCACAGCTTGCAAGGGCGGCAACGAATATCAGCGCGACTACTGTGGAACATTTCGCGTGGAACGATATAATGGGGTGGATTGATTTTTATACGCCGCAAACTGTCTGGGTTTGGGGAGATATGGTTGAGGGATACGCAAGTTCAACCGTCGGCGACGTGTCGCTTGACTGCGCGACGACGAGAAATGGAAATATATGTGCCACATCCAATTACGCAGTTTGCAACGGCGTTTATTCTACCTCAACCGGCTGCACTGCGGACGCGTCTGGAAATTTAAGCGGTTACGCGTGGAACGACACGGTGGGATGGATAAGTTTCAGTTGTTACAACCATGGCAATTGTTCCCCATCATACGGCGTAGCTGTAAACGGAAACACCGGAGAATTTTCAGGCTACGCATGGAATGACACTGCCGGGTGGGTTAGTTTCAATTATACAAACCCCGGATCTCCGACTTCCACAGTTCATTTTGTAAATACCGACTGGCGCGCGACGTCATCAGTCGGCTACATTGAATCTGCCACGATTGACACGCAGGTTGTAGGCGGAGCAACGCTCAATAGTATTACGTGGAAAGGCACAAAAAGCGCGAACGGAATTTCTAATGCGACATACGTTGATTTTCAAATTGCGGTTTCAAATAGCTCTAGCGGTCCGTGGACTTTCGGTGGTCCTGCCGGAAGCGGGACTAACTATTACGGAACGTCATGTTCGGACGGCGGCTTTACTGGAGGAACAGCAATAAACGGGGCTGACCCTGATGTGCCGATTTGCATTAACCCTACACAAGTCGCAAACTATCGGTATCTACGGTATAAAGTCCGCCTGCGAAGCAACTTGATTCAAAATGACACGCCGAGAGTTGATGATGTTATCTTGAATTGGAGCATCTGACGATGTAACTACGTGGTAATAAAGTTGTAACTAGGTAGAAATTGGGTTGAAATACAAAATACAATAGTAATCAAGAAACGTGAAGCTGGAAGATTTAGAAATATATGTTTTAGCTTGCGAAATCGGTAAAGATGCGTGGGATGTTTATACAAAGATGGATTGGCAAACTAAAAAAGTGATCGGAGATCAATTTGTAACCGCTGTTGACTCTATAGCCGCAAACGTCGCGGAGGGATTTGGAAGATTCCACTACGCGGACAAAAATAAGTTTAACTATAACGCCCGCGGTTCTTTGCTTGAAAGTTTTCATTGGATAAATACGCTTGCTACGCGGGACTTTATAAATGAGAATGAGAGTGTGAAGTTTAAGGGAAAACTTGATCGCCTTGGTATTAAGCTCAATAACTACATTTCCTCTACTCGTAACCAAATAGGCAATTAATTACTACCAGTTACTATTTAATTACCACAAATTACCACCATGCCATTATTCATTTTCAACACACTTACAAGGAAGAAAGAAATATTTAAGTCATTGCGCGGTAAACATGTCGGTCTCTATACCTGCGGCCCGACGGTTTATAACTACGCGCACATCGGGAATCTGCGAACATATATTTTTGAGGATGTCCTGGAACGTGCATTGGAATACAATGGTTACAGCGTTAAGCGCGTAATGAATATTACAGATGTTGGCCACCTCACGTCAGACGCTGACAGTGGCGAAGACAAGCTTGAACGCGGCGCTATCCGCGAGAAAAAAACAGTATGGGACATAGCCAAGTTTTATACCGATGCGTTTTTTGACGATTTAAAAGCTCTAAATGCGAAGAAGCTGAAAATTATCGCGCCCGCAACAAAATTCGTGCCGGAACAGATAAAGATAATAAAAAAGCTTTTTGCGCGCGGATTCGCCTATGAAACCTCGAGCGCGGTTTATTTTGACACAAGCAAGTTTAAAAACTACACCAAACTCTCGCGTCAAAAACTTTCCGAGAAAAAAATCGCGTCACGCGAGGTAGTTGTGGAAGATTCAGAGAAACACAATCCGTCTGATTTCGCTCTTTGGTTTAAGCTAGTCGGGAAATTCAAAAATCATACTATGCAGTGGAAGTCTCCTTGGGGAATCGGGTTTCCGGGATGGCACATTGAATGCTCCGCAATTTCCACAAAATTTCTCGGACAGCCATTTGATATTCATACTGGCGGAATCGACCACATTCCTGTCCATCACACAAATGAAATCGCGCAATCCGAGGGCGCGTTCGGGAAACCTCTCGCGCGTTACTGGATGCACGGAGAATTTTTGGTAATAGACCAGGCGCGTATGGGAAAATCGGCTGGTAACTTTCTTACTCTCAAAACATTAACAGAAAAGGGGTTCGACCCGATGCATTATCGCTATCTTATTCTTACGGCTCACTACCGCTCCCAGCTTAATTTCACATGGGAAAGTTTAGAGGCGGCGCGAAACGCGTACGAGCGGCTCAAAGAGCAAATTGCCATAGTTTTTTCCATAGTCGCTACAAAAAAAGGTGCCGCGCGGGGTGGTATGACATGTCATACCACCTCTTCTTCCGCTGGTTCCTTATCACGCGTGTTTTTGAAAAAATTTGAAGATGCTATAAATGATGATCTTAATACTCCGGTCGCGCTTGCGAAGTTTCATGGATTTTTAAAAAGCTGCGTTACGAATGGTATTGGAGAAAAAACAGCACGTGAAATTATTAAAAAAATTGATTCAGTCCTTGGCTTAAAACTGTTAGAAAATGAGAAAATTCCAGTAAATGCGCTTGAAATCGCTAAAGAACGCGAGTTATACAGAGGTAATAAACAGTTTGTTCAGGCTGACGCCTTGAGAAAAAAACTAGAAGCATTAGGATACAAGGTAAGCGATACGCCGTCTGGACCGGTGGTTCGGCGGAAAACGCGAATGTAATTAGGTAGTAATTGATTGTAATGAATGGTAATTAAGTTTTCTAACCCTCTCACAACTTACTTACTACTTAATTACGCGGTGCAACCGCGAGTTACTATTTAATTACAAGATTCACTCCTTATGCCGAAACCTAAAGAAGAATTTCGCATTCCGCCGCAGGACCTTGACGCCGAAGTATCGGTGCTTGGTTCTCTTATGCTGGATAGAAACGCGATTATAAAAACAGCGGATATTCTTTTGCCGAATGATTTTTATCATCCGACGCACCAGAAAATCTATGAAGTAATCCTTGAACTCTTTGAAAAAAATAAACCAATTGACCTTCTTACTGTTTCACACGAGCTTAAGGGCAAAAAACAATTCAAAGACATAGGAGGTTCGCAATATCTCGCTGACATTCTCTCGCGCGTGCCGACATCCGCGCATATCGTTGAATACGCGAATGTTGTCCGTGAAAACCGCGTCCGCCGCGATTTGATTAACGCGTCTTCGGAAATAAACGAAAAGGCGATGGATAAGAGGGATTTTGACAGTTTATTGGACGACGTTGAACAAAAAATTTTCGGCATTTCCCAGCGTTCAAGAACGCAGAGATTTATCCCGATTAAAGACGAGCTTTCTATCGCGTATGAACGGCTTGAAAAATTGCACCGCGGAGAAAAAAATACATACCGCGGAATTCCTACGGGATTCACAAAACTTGATAATTTACTTTCCGGATTTCAACGCTCCGACTTGATACTTTTGGGCGCGCGCCCCTCATATGGAAAAACGTCGCTCGCGCTTGATATCGCGAGGCAAACCGCGCTTATGGGGCATATTGTCGGCTTGTTCTCGCTTGAAATGTCGCGCGACCAAGTAATAGACCGCTTCATAGCGAGCCAGGCGCAAATTCCCCTGTGGCGGTTAAGGAGCGGAAGATTGAATGACGAGCTTGAGTTTTCAATGGTTCAACAGGCGCTTGACGAACTTTCCGGCCTTCCGATTTTTATTGATGACGCCGGTTCTTCAAGCGTGCTTCAGATGCGTTCAATGGCGCGCCGGCTTCAACTTGAACACGGACTTGACCTTGTAATAATAGATTACTTGCAATTGATACAACCGCGCACCAATAGCGACAATATGGTCCAACAAATTACCGAAGTTTCGCGCGGGCTCAAAACGCTTGCGCGCGAACTTAATGTTCCAGTACTCGCTCTCTCGCAATTGTCGCGCGATGTTGAAAAACGAGAAACAAAAGTTCCGCGCCTTTCAGACCTTCGCGACAGCGGTTCGCTTGAACAGGACGCCGACGTTGTTATGTTTATTCATCGTAAAGACCGCGAACGCACCGACCTTTCTGAAAGCGAGCAAAATTTAGTGGACCTTATGATACAAAAACACCGCAACGGCCCGCTTGGAACAGTCCAGTTAAGATTCGATTCGGAGCGCGTAACGTTTAAAAACATTGACACCGAGCATGCGCCGCCGGAAGGAGAGTAGGGTAATGTCAAATATCAAAGCTCAAATGTCAAATCAATGGGCAGAAAGCTCAAATGACTCAACGAAAGAACTTTAGAATTTTAAACATTTGGATTTGATTTGTTATTTGGATTTTGGAATTTGGATTTTCACTATTTATGGTTCCTGAACAAATTAAAAAATTCATAGAACTGTTTTCCCGCCTGCCCTCAATCGGCCCGCGGCTTGCGACGCGGCTTGCTTTTTTTCTTATGGATAAGGACGAACAGTCATTTGCTGAATTGGAACACGCTCTCGGCGGTCTAAAAAAACTTGACCGGTGCGAGCGATGCTTTTTCCTTAAAAACACCGACAAAAAACTTTGCGACATATGCTCCGACAAAAAACGCGATTCGGCTAGTATTGCAATCATTGAGAAAGAAACCGATTTAATCACCATTGAAAAAACAGGGGCGTTTCACGGCCATTACCTTGTTTTAGGCGAACTCGCCGAGCGCGGCGTGCTTGAAAACAACCAAAAACTCCGTATTAAACGGCTACAGTCAAGAATCAACATGGAACTTAACGGCAAGGCGCGTGAGCTTATCATCGCACTTGGGCTCAATAGTTTTGGAGATTTTACCGCGACGCTTATTAAACAAATTTTTAAAGACTCCGCGGAAAAAATAACGCGCATCGGGCGCGGGATTCCTACCGGCGGTTCTATTGAATTCGCCGACGAGGAAACCATCACAAGCGCGTTTGAAAGGAGAAACTAAAACGTTTGAATTATGAAGAGTGAATTGTGGGTTCTGAAAAACAGCCTGATATTTTCCATTGTTTATTATTCATACTCTATAATTCATAAAAAATCCCCGCTTAATAGGGAATTTTTTATATACGACACACCTCTGAACAGTGGGGCGTATTATTTTCCGGAATTTCCGAAATACATTTTGATGATTTCCAAAATTTCTTTGTTAGCAGCGCTTTCCATGCCACTTTGAAACCTGTACATCTCAATCATTACTCTTTTAGCATTCAATATTGAACCATTCAGGATAGAGGCGACTTTATCTTGTGTCTCTTTAGAAAACATAAGTGTTTCTATTAATTTAACTTCTCCGCTCCGAACTACCATATACCGCAAGAAAGAGTTGTTACTGGGATTATTATCAGCAAAATAATAATCACTCGCCTTTCCATTTTCATCACCATTAAAACTTGTGAATCCAAGTTGTATGCTTTCTTGTAAATCTTTTATTTTCTCTAAATAGGCAGCTCCTCGCTTGCCGTTCCCTTCTTGCAAATATACTTGTAACACGTAAAATCCATCTTTTATATTTTTAAACACAATAGAATCCCTAATCTGTCCGCCGGCACTTATATCAAAACTGTTATTGCTTAATTCGTTAGACAATAACTTCGTAGGCCTAAGTATATTATTTTCCTGTTCATATAATTGAGCACTGTAACGTACGTCTTTCATTTCCACACTGCCCAAATTTGCAAATGTTACCGCGAGGTCAATATTATTTCCTTCACGTGCCGCCTCTACTTGTTTTACAGCAATGTCAGGACCGCCAACACCATATGAAATTTTCTTTATAAGCTTATTGTTATTTTCATTTGACTCCGAAACTTTATTATCAGGATCAACTGAGAATACAAGTGTATACACTTTTCCACGTTCAAGGACAATAACTTCCTGTGTCAATCCCCAATTTTTCCAGTCGTAAACTACGGGCCGCTTAGAACTGCCAGCAGGCATATATACCGAGCCCAAAATTTGATCCCACAAACCCAACGTGAAGCGACCTAGTCGTCCCAAAAACCAAGAAGATTTGCTAAGTTGAAATTGGTAATTTATTTCAGGAATCGAGACAGAGTAATCAAATTCCCCACGCGTAATACTATCAGTTCCATTATTCTTTACCGAAGCAGTGATACTTGTAATTAATATTTGGCCATAGCTCAGGTCGTCAATGTCAACTTGTATATTGTCAACTGAAATATCCTTTTTACTGCCACTCGGCGCCGACTGACCAAAAACCGGCAAAAAACTGCCCGCCGACATAGCAAAAACAAGGCTGAATATAATAAAGTTTTTCATATTCTTAGTTATACCACATTTCATTAGTAAGCTAAATTTTCGTTATTTCCACCTCCGTGAAGTGCTGTCTGTGTCCTTTCATCTTCTTATACCGCGTTTTTGAGTGATACTTGAAAACTATTTTCTTATCGGCGCGCCCCTGCTCTTTGATCACGCCTGTAACTGACGCCTCCGAGATAATTGGCTTCCCTATTTCAACTGATTCTCCATCGGCCTTAAGTAAAACCTGTTCAAAAGAAACCGGCGAACCAGCGTCGCCATTGAGCTTCTCAACGCGGATTTTTTCGCCTTTCATAACTTTATATTGTTTTCCACCGGTCTCTATAATCGCAAACATGTGAGTGATGATATCACAAGATTCGATGAATGCAAGCGTATGAATAAGTAACGAATAGAGCAGTAATACTATGGTAATACGATAGTAATGTGGTAACGCAATTTAATTACAACTGTATTTCTACTGAATTACCATTGTATTTCCATTGATGAATAAAATAAGAAGCCCTCCCAGACACGAATCAGAGAGAGCTTCTCAATTTACCATTATGATACGGCTTATTCCGTGACTTGCTTCAACTTCGAAATAAGCGATGCCGCGTAATCTTTTCCGCCAAGACCAAAGGCAATACCTCCGGCAATGGCTATCATCGCGACAAAACCAGTCACGAGTGAATTAATAATCGCGACTGCGATACCGAGCTGTGAAAGCGCCGTAAGAAAACCAAAGATTACTATAGCCCACCACGTGAGTGAACCCAAAAAGTTCGACGCGTGGAGTTTCGCGCCTTTCACTGAAACGCGAACCACTTTTCTTAAGAAATTCGCTACAATAATCGAGGCGAGCACAATCAACGCCGCCACGATTACGTTAGGGATGTAGAGAAGCGTTTCGCGGAGAAAATTCGAAAGGGAATAAAACCCGAGAATATCTGTCGCGGCAAGAAGAAAAACAACCACGAGGAACCAGTATACGAGCTTCCCAAAGAATTTTCCGGTATTTATCGAAATCCCCGCGCGCTCAAAGTGTTCTTTAAGGCCGAGTCCGATTAATACTCTATCAAGTTTGATAATCTTCACGAAACGCTCGACGAGCGCTCCGATTCCGCCAGCTACAATAAGGCCGATAATAAGTACGATAAGCGCGCCCAAGATGTTCGCGATAACGCCTATTGTTCCGGTCCAAAGGTTCTGGAGAGAATTAGCAACTAACGCTGCCCAATTTTGTACGTACATAAAATTTATATTATTTATTTACCGACATTACCCGCTGTGGGCACGTCGGAGAATCCTTTAAATTCGACCTTTGCCTTCATGTGAGTATAATTATATCATATTCATTTCTATGGCATCACCGCAAATCCAAAAATCATTGGCCGTTATTACGATTCTCATCGTGATAGGCCACGCCCTTGGGTTATATGCCAGCTTATATGAGAATATCCCGTATTATGACTCTCCTATGCATTTCCTTGGTGGTGTATGGGCCAGTTTGATTATTATCGCGTTTTGGGGACGGTTTTTTGAACCGCTCAATCTTGAACGCTCATTTGGCAACGCGCTTAAAATAGCCGGCATTGTGCTTACCATAGGATTGCTTTGGGAACTGTTTGAATTTTCCCTTTATTCGCTTCACGCGCAATTTGGAATCGGCGGATATGAAGCAATGGAACTCGGCGACACGTTAAAAGACCTAGTACTTGACTGGCTCGGCGGAATCACCGTTTTTCTTGCTTTTGTAAAACGCTAATTAGGCTACCTTATCGTTGTTTGTTCCCCTTCCTCAACCTTTTTCCACACCTCGCGTATCATCTCCTTTTCAGGGTCTATTATGTTTTTTCCATTGTTTATCAACGGCTCAATCGCACGCTTTATTTCACTCTTAACTCCCGCCGAGAAGTTCGCGCTCATATTGAATTTTCTAGCTAATATTTTAAGCTCGTTCGTTTCCATCGCCAGAGCTTCATTAATCAGACTTCTGTATTTCGCTCCAATGTCCTTAATGTGTAAATCCAAAATTTCCTGCTTTAGGATCAGCTCTTTCAGATAGTTTGCCTTATCGTCCAAAACCTCAAACCACGCTTTTTTTGCAATAAGACCTTCTATTTTTGATTTTTTGCCAAATTCAAGAAAACCTAGATTTTCTTTCGCTTCATTCAAGAATCGTATAATTTCGGCTCCGGTTCTTGCGTTTTTCAACTCCTCCAATTCATTGGTTACTTTGCGCATATCTTCTAATGCTTTGTTATACTCGCGCTTTTGAGCGCTTGTTTCTCTCTGAAGTTTGAATTTTCTATCCGCTAAATCAACGATATCTTTTATTATCTCACGCACTTGAGGCATCAATTTTTGACTTGCGGCGCGTATACCATCCTCCACTTTCTTCTTTTCTTCGGCTTGTTTCTTTTCCCACGCCAAAACATCGTCCTGGTTTGATATTTTCTGTATTCCAGCGATAATCCTCATTTGCTTTATTTTAAACCCTTCAATTGTCTTTTTAATACTTTCAGTGTTTAAATTACTTGGCGAACCGAGTCCATCAGCGACTTTCGCTTGCTCTAGGGTTAAATCTAGATTCTCAAGCGCTTTATTTACTTCATTTAACTTCGATGTGAGTTGTTCTTTAGCTGTTAATTTTTCTTCCAATAAACTTTCTGGCGATACCTCCTTCTTGATGTTTTCATCCGTCTTTTCTGGACTTCCCGCGCCCTCATTGCGCCGGGGTTTTGCTTCAAGAATGTTATTGTGGCTGTTTTCCACTTTTCTTATTGGCCTCTGCGGGTTGAAGTGTTCAGGTGTAAACATATGTAAATATATTATACGTCAGCCGATGATATTTTGCAAGTGTAGAATGCGAGGGAGGGGGCAATAATAGTCATCACGACTCTTCCCTTCATTAGTTTCATTATACAACTTTTTTACGCGCTTCGTTACTGTGGGATATTCTAAACTTTGAAATCGGCATTAAATAAGGTGTTTATTTCTGAAAGCAAAACCAGAGCCTGATTTGAGATATCTTTCAAAATTCAAAGCTCTCCTTTTTTCCTTAAAGCCGCCGTACCAAATGAGATCGTACGGTGCCTTAGATTTTGTTGATTTAACATCATACCACTCATGATCTTTTAATCTTTTCCTTAAATCCTCACTAAAACCAACGTAGTAACTTTTATCTACTTTGCTTCGCAGAATATAAACATAGAATATGAATTTATTATAGCCCTTCTTCGCCAAGGCCTCGAAGGACACTGCTTCGCGTTCAAAAATAAGAGCATCATATTAAATGCACTGCGTTAATGAGCTTATACTGTGCTTGCACTGTGTAGCTTTAGCGAAGCAGTGGACCCAGGGAGAATCGGACTCCCGCCTCACCCATGCGAAGGGTGCGTAATGCCACTTTACTATGGGCCCGCGAAAGTTTTATTTCATATAATACTGTCCCGCTTTCGCTTCGTTTCTTCTGGGCACTGAATTTTTCAGCTCTGACGCTTCGGTCGGAGGAAAAATTCGTGTCGGGCTGCTGGTCCGCCAGCTGGCGGAGAACCCAGTCTACACCGACCTTCATCCAGTTAGAGATTTTGTCTTGTCGGAGAGCCGGGAATCGGACCCGGACTACACGCACCCGAAGCGTGCGTACTACCACTATACTACTCTCCGGTGATATCTCTAACGGGG
>JBBTVZ010000032.1:0-1265 GCA_038062995.1 Patescibacteria group bacterium
GTTATGTAGAACTTGTTCATGGGATATAACTTATGACATATAACTTATAACTCCTGACTCCTGTTATTAGTTATCTGTTATTTGTTATTGGTTACACTTTCAGTCCACCGACAGTAGGTTTTTGAACGATTTTTCTTTAAATGGGCCGATGAGCGCGAGATTGAGCCGGTTGTTCTTAAAGAGGTCGCGGGCAACATTTCTGATATCTTTTGCCGTAACTGCACGGATTTTTTTCGCAAGCTTTTCGGGCGTAACGAGCTCACGCTCCATAATTTCCTGCATGCCATAGTAATACCCGAGCTCGTCTGATGTTTCAAGCGAGAGAAAGAGCCCACCCAACATATGCTCTTTCGCACGCTCAAGCTCTTTTTCTGGAACCAATTCGTTTTTAAATCGTTTAAACTCAGCCAGAGAAACTTCAATTACTTTTTCAAGTTTCGTATGGTCAACGCCGGCAGCCATTGTTATTAGTCCATGGTCTGCAGCTAAGTCCGCCGATGCGCGGACATAGTACGCGGCACCGAGTTCTTCGCGAATTGAGTGAAAAAGCCGCGAACTCATTCCGCCTCCTAAGATATCAGAGAGCGCTTGTAGCGCGAATCGCCGCTCGTCGTGCATATCAAACGCGCGGAATCCCATAACCATATGCGTTTGGTCCGATGCTTTGTGAAAAACTTTTTCCTGCGGTCCTTTCTGCGATTCGACGGTCTTCGGTTTTTTATCTTTTGGCCCTTCGTGGATTCCCGCAAAATGTTTTTCGATCTCTTTTACAATGGTTTGCTTTTTGAAACCACCCGAGACAAATACAACAGTTGATTGCGGAAGATAGTGTTTCTTGCGATATCCAATGAAGTCGCCCTGACTGATTTTTTTGATTACTTCTTTTTTCCCAGCAATGCTCCAACCTGCCGGCTGATCGCCATAAACGAGCTCAGAGAACAATTCCTGCACTCTTCGCATAGGTAGGTCTTCGTACATATTTATTTCTTCAATAATCACACCGCGCTCTTTTTCAATATCTTCATGATTGAATACGGGATTGAGATATAAATCAGAGACGATTTCTAGAATTTTGCTCGTTTTTTCATTCTGCGCTTTTGCAAAGTAACTTGTATATTCTTCGCCAGTGAAAGCGTTGTACTCTGCGCCAAGTCCGTCAAGTTCGCCGGCAATATTAATCGGGCGCGGGCGGTTTTTTGTGCCCTTGAAGCACATGTGCTCCAAAAAATGCGAGATGCCGTTCAGTTTTTTCGTCTCATATTCTG
>JBBTVZ010000033.1:0-2909 GCA_038062995.1 Patescibacteria group bacterium
CGTCTTTAAGTTCAACCGAATGCACGTCAATTCCCCACGCGTCCGTAGACCTGTCAACTATCGCGCGGATTTTTTCGGCAACTCTGTCTCGGCTTGAAAGCAACTCGTCTAAATTCACCTCACCCACTACATTCCGCATCGTTGTCTGCGCGAGCTGTGAAACTGCGTAATAAAAATTCTCAACCTCAATAATCACTTTGTCCGCCTCGGAAACTTTGTAATATATGACGGCATTAACGGTAACTGAAATATTGTCTTTAGTAATCGCGGCCTGGTCCGGAACATCTACCGCCTTAATTCTCATATCAACTTTCTGGTACGTCTGAAAAATAGGAATAACAATGCGCCATCCTGGGCTCATAATTCCTGAATACTTTCCAAAAGTAAACCTTACACCACGCTGATACTGGTTAATTTGCTTGATAGAAGCGACAATAACCAATAAAACTAAAATATAGATAACATACATAGTATTTATATAATACCATAAAATCCCGCCTATACAACCTCAAACACTTTGTGCTTGGATGTAGCCCCGGAAACAAGCCGGACGCGCGAAGGCGCTACGCCAAAATAATTCGCAAGAACTTTCCGAATAGCTATATTTGCCCTTCCTTCTTTTGCCGGCTCTTTCACGCAGATGACAAATTCATTCTTGCCTTCAGAAACAATGCCTTCCTTTCTTACTCTGGTTTTCGCTGTAACAAAAATTTTCATATCTCGCGTTATCCGCGAACTATTACTCCGGCAAAAACTTTGTCTGGTCGTAGATATTTGATGGATTCCATATCATCCACGTATCTTTCACTCCGCCGTCTATCGCCGCTAGAATCTCCGTGCGCACTTCAACGGGCCCGTATGGCACGACTCCCAAATTAAAATCCTGAAGCCATGGGCGGATAATAGCAATCGTTGTTGAACTGCCTGTGGTGAGCGACCCGTCCTGAGCAGAGCCGAAGGAAGTCGAACCATTCCTTAAAATTTCATTGCCAGCTTCAAGCGTCTTGCGAACCACCTCATATGGATGTTTTGCCGGAATTTCAAATCCAAAATTCCCGTTTGCGTAATGCGATGGATAAATCATCGGCGAAACCACGTCAAACATATTAGCCGCGTCAATCAGCCGCTGGCCGATACCAAGCCCGTCCGTCCGCAAAAACGAGTACGCAAAAAGGTCTACTGAAAGTATTGCGTTTGGATGAGTTTTTTTCACCTCGCTTGTAAGATATTTAAAAAACTCCGCCATCACGTCTGCTTTGTAGCGAACTCCATCGTAAACCGGATAAACGGGGTCTTCCGTGTCGCCGTCAGATGGAAAGCGTATATAGTCAAAATTAACTTCGGCAAAACCAAGGTCAAGCGCGCGCCGCGCGATGCCGATAGTATAATCCCATGCCTCTCGGCTCGCGGGGTCAACCCAGCGATACTTTCCCCCGCCGCTCGTCCATAAATTACCATTATTGTTGTGAAGCGCGAGGTCGGGTCGGCGCGCTGCAAGGTCATTATCTTGAAACGCAACAATCCGCGCTATCGGATAAATTCCTTCCGCGCGCAATTCGGAAACGATACGCTCCGCTTTATCGCCTCCGAAATATAAACCGTCTTCATTCTTCACGTTTATAACAATCGCGTTTAATTCAGTGCGCTTAATAAGGCCGATGAGAGATTTGAGGCGCGACGGCGAAGAAACAAACGCCGCAGTCGCGTAAATTGCCTTTACGTCGCGGAATGAAACAGCAAGCGGAGGAAATATACGCGCCGATGAATGTTGGGAAAATTGCAGGAGTGACGCCGGTAATGAAATCCCATACAATCTAAAACCAAAAAAACCTGCCAATGCAAAAATTACCGCGACAACAATGATTCCTTTCCAAGCCATGTGAAAATTATTCTATCATTATTTACCTGCCGTCATATTCGCCTTAATATGCGTGGAATTTTATTTATCCAAATCAAGAATCTCGTCAATGCGAATCTTATCCACAAATTCTTTTACATGGGAAACAAGTATCATCGCGCCTTCGTATCTGTTTAAAGCTTCGGCAATAACCGGAATATGTCGGAAATTAATATGATTCGTCGGCTCGTCTAAAATGAGAAGTCCCGGACGCTCAAGCACAAGCCGCGCGAACGCGACAAGCCCCTTCTGTCCCTCTGATAGATCTCCGATTTTTATATTCATCATGTCCGGAGTAATCAAAAATCCCGCGGCGATTCCGCGCATCTCTTCTTCGCTCTTTTCGTCGGACGCGGAAACAAGCGAATCTCGCACCGTATCTTCAAAATTAAGCGTCGAAAAATCCTGCTTGTAGTAGCTGAAGCGGACATTGGGAGCGATAATAACGCTTTTTGACGTTCCCTCCGCTATCGTCTCAAGAAGCGTTGACTTGCCGATTCCATTCGGCCCGCGCAAAAGAAGGTGCGTTTTCCTCTTAAGCGAGATGTTCGCTTTGTGCGTAGTCGCCTTATGATGCTTAATCACCTTAAATGATGTAATTTTTATAACCTCATCAACAAGCTCAGGCTGTGATGGAATAATAAAAGGTCGAATTGCTTTATCTTCCTTCCTTACATCAACTTTCGCTTCTTCAAGCTCTTCAGCTTTCTCGCGCATGCGCTTTGCGACAAGCCTCATCTGTCCGCCCTTGTGCGCGAAAAAATTCGCTTTGTCTTTATTTTCCTGTATCTCTTTCGCAAGCTTTGCATTTTTCCTATTCTCTTTCTCTATGCGGATTAATATCTCGCCAACCACATCCGAATAGTTTCCGAAATACTGCTCAATCTTTTTGGTAAAGATATCAAGATACAAAACGCCCTCGGTAAATGAATTCAAAAAACCGGCATCGAGGGAAATAACGATAACGGTCATCTTGTAATTATTTAGAAATTCGGTTAAATGCTTTATGCCG
>JBBTVZ010000034.1:0-3350 GCA_038062995.1 Patescibacteria group bacterium
CGAAGGAGGCATACGCGCTAAGGATTTAAAACGCGAGGATTTTGATAAGGAATTTGAAAAACACCAAGAAATCTCACGCGCAGGCGTAGAAAAAAAGTTCGGCGGGCACGGACTTACGCTTGATACCGGCGAATTAAAAGCGGGAAGCGAGGAGGAGCAGAAAAAAGTAATCAGGTTTCACACCGCAACACATCTGCTTCATCAAGCATTGCGGGATGTTTTGGGAAATGAAGTGGAACAGCGCGGGTCGGACATTACGCCGGAACGGACTCGGTTTGATTTCGCGTTTCCGCGGAAAGTTACACCCGAAGAATTAAAGCGCGTTCAAGAAATCGTGAATGAAAAAATCAAAGCTGATTTGCCGGTGAGAGTCATTGAAATGTCAAAAGAAAACGCCGAAAAAACTGGCGCGCTAAGATTCTTTAATGGAAAGTATGGCGATAGGGTAACGGTATATTTCATTGGCGATTCGCTAGAAAACGCATTCAATAAAGAATTCTGCGCCGGCCCGCACGTTTCGCACACCGGCGAAATCGGAAAATTCAAAATCACAAAAGAGGAATCTTCAAGTGCTGGCATCCGAAGAATCAGAGCTGTCATACAATAAGAAAAATTGACGCGTTGTAGTAATAGTTGTAGGCTGTCTCTAGTTTTTAAACAACCGTTTTACAGACAGAATATTCACGTGTATAGGAGGAATTAGCAATGATAACGCATGACAGTAAGCTATCTGATATTATAGGTAAAGATCTTGGAAATTTTCATTTAACGTGGGCATATTTTTTAGAACTAAGCCACGGACTTATAGGTGTGTTTCCTGCACTAATTACAGAAACAAAGGAACCGTTCGTGTGTTTGAATGAAAGTCTACTTGAGAAAGTGAAAAAACTTTTACCGGAAAGAAAATCAAAAGTTTCGGAAATGTTAGTACTGGCTACGGTCGGAGATTCTAAGGATAATCCGCATCTTTGTTTCAACCTTCGCAGTGTTGAGGAGTTGGAAGAAACAAGACCGTTCAAAGTTTTATCAGAAGAGGATATTAACACACTCTCAGCCATTCATGGATCTCTTGAATGGGCGCCAGGATTGATTAGTTGAATCACAGTATATAAAACTTAGTTTAAATCCCCTCACGGAAAGCATCATTTTTCCGCAGGGGATTTTTTATCCAGTAGCTGAGTAAGGTATAATAAAAGCAATGGGAGAAGACCGCGAAAAAGACATCACCTATTTCGGACGGGTGAATTTCAGGAACACGAATAAACTGTTCGGCATTAAGCGCGCCGACCGCCGTCAGCATATGTACATCGTCGGTATGACCGGTACAGGAAAATCCGTGATGCTCCAAAATATGATGGTTCAAGATATCGCGAACGGCGAAGGGCTTTGTCTTGTAGATCCGCACGGCGAAAACGTTGAGACGCTTCTGAAACGCATTCCTGAAGAACGGCTCAAAGATGTTGTCTATTTCAATCCGGCTGATACTGAATACAGTGTAGGATTTAACGTACTTGAATTACCAGACCCAAAATACAAACACCTTGTTGCATCGGGACTCATGGGAATTTTTACGAAAATTTGGTCCAATGTCTGGTCGGCAAGAATGGAATATATTTTAAATAACGCAATCCTCGCGCTTCTTGAAACACCCAATTCTACTTTGATGGGTATCACGCGCATTCTTGTTGATAAAACATATCGGCAGGAAATTATTGGAAATGTAAAAGACCCGGTTGTTAAGGCATTCTGGGTTAGTGAGTTTGAAAAATGGGAACCAAAATTTCGAAACGAAGCAATCGCGCCGATTCAGAACAAGGTAGGCCAGTTTCTTTCAGCATCGCTTATTAGAAATATCGTTGGCCAGCCAAAAAGCACGATAGATATCCCTGAAATAATGAACACGAGAAAAATTCTCCTCGTGAACGTATCAAAAGGACGAGTGGGAGAAGATAATTCCGCTCTCTTAGGCGCAATGATTATCACGAAACTTCAGCTTGCCGCGATGGAGCGTGTGCGCATTCCGGAAGAAGAACGGCGCGATTTTTATCTCTATGTAGATGAATTCCAAAATTTTGCGACAGATTCTTTTGCGAACATTCTCTCGGAAGCTCGCAAATACCGTCTTGACTTGGTTCTTGCGCACCAGTACATTGGCCAGTTGGTAACCGATGTTTCTACGAAAATCCGCGACGCGATTTTTGGCAACGTTGGAACAATGATTGTATTCCGTGTTGGCGCGGCCGACGCGGAATTTTTGGAAAAAGAATTCGACCCGGAATTCATAATTCAAGATATGGTAAATTTGCCAAATTATCATATTTACCTCAAGTTAATGATAGATGGCATGCGAAGCCGGCCGTTTTCATCGACAACACTCCCGCCTTTTAAAACAAAAACGATACCAGACGCAGCGGAGAGAGTTATTGAACTTTCCCGCGAAAAATATTCCCGCAGGATTGACCTCATTCAGGGAGAAATAAATGATTGGAGTGAATTAAGCTTGATTGATTCGCAAGAGAAAGCGGACGACAGAAAAAAATGGAAAGTGAATTGTTCTAATTGCAAGAAAGAAACAGAAGTCCCGTTTGAACCGGAGGAGGGAAGGCCGGTATATTGCAAAGACTGCCTCGCAAAACTGAAGGCAGGAACAATAAAGCCGGCGCATCAAACTTACGCACCCGTTAGGATAGCTCCGAAGGAAGAAAACAAAGCGCCTGTGCAAACTGAAGCAAGTAAAAGCGAAATCAGCTTGAAACAACTCCCAACTGAAGAAAAGGCGCCGAAGTATATAAAAGCTTCGGCGGAACGCGATGTTAGCAAACTTCGCGACGCGATTAAAGAAGCGCTTGCGAAAAAAGAATAAAAATCTTGGAACTTTTATAGACTTTTTTCTACTCGTTCAGTATATTCGCAAGTAACTGTATTTATACGGATAATATCGCCCTCGTTTATAAAAAGTGGAACTGACACTTTTGCACCGGTTTCAAGTGTTACCACTTTTGTTCCGCCCTGCGCAGTGTTTCCCTTTATCGCTGGAGGCGCTTCTATGACTTTAAGCTCAACTTTCGCGGGGAGCCTGACGCCAATGACTTTCTCGCCGAATTTCAGCGCTGTAATTTCAGAATTTGATTTGAGAAAAAATCCGCCGTCTCCGAGAATTTCATCACTCAAAGAAAAACGGTTTTTCGGACTACCTTTTTCATGAAACCAGCACTCGCCTTTGGTGCGGTAGATGAAAATCGCCGGCATCTGGTCTATTTCCACTTCGCGGAAATCCTCGTTTTGGTGCGCGGTATAATCCTGCGCTTTACCAGTAATGATGTTTTTGATTTTAAGCTGTGTAACGGGTT
>JBBTVZ010000035.1:0-3370 GCA_038062995.1 Patescibacteria group bacterium
GTAAAAGCTCCAGTAGAGCGCGAAAGACTTGAAAAACTTTTTAATACGGACCTAAAAAATCGCATAGATGAAACGGCAAAATATGTAAAACCTACTGAAAACACTATGGACTTCGCATTCATGTTTATTCCGCACGAGGCGATTTATTACGACTTGCTCGTCGCGCAAGTCGGCGCGGTTAAGGTAAACACCCGCGACCTTATTGAATACGCCTTTAAGGATAAGCACGTTATAATCGTTTCGCCGACGTCGTTTCTCGCGTATCTCCAAACAGTTCTTCAGGGGCTAAAAGCACTTCAAATAGAAGAATCTGCGAAAGAGATTATTAAAAGGGTGGGCGAGCTCGGCCGGCATCTTATAAATTACGAAACATTTATGAAAAAGCTAGGCGGGCATCTTGGTACTTCTGTAAACACATACAACACCGCGTATAAGGAATTCGGAAAAATAGACAAAGATGTCCTCCGTATAACAGGAGATGAAATGAAAACAGAGCAACTTACACTCGACAGACCGGAATATGACGATGAATAATAAAGAAGCAATACAAAATCTTCTTGCTTTTTACGGCATACTGGATCGGCCTCTTACCGCGCTTGAAATTTACAAGCTTATACAAGTGGAAACCAACCTTACCTCTGTAGTTGAAGAACTAGAAACGCTCACACGCGCGGGAACAGTAACTGAATCGTGCGGTTTTTTTTCACTCGCGAAAAGACCGCTTGGAAATGAGGGACGGCGAAAACAGGATTTTTTACTAGACCTTAAGTGGAAAAAGCTTTCATGTTATGCGCGCTGGTTTAGGCATATACCGTTTGTTGAATTCGCGCTTGCGAGCGGTTCAATGGCGCTTGGAAACGTAACTACGTTTTCGGATTTTGATATTTTAACCGGAGTGCGTAAAGGAAGAATGTTTACAAGCCGATATTGTACACTCGCACTCTTTTTTCTTCTCGGTGCTCGCAGGTCCAATGATAAAAAAGAATCAGGTCTGAATAAACTTTGTTTTAATCACTTTGTGATAGAGAGCATATTCGCAAAACCGCCCTACAACATGTACAGACGGGAACTTTATAGAAATTTGGTGCCGTTATGGGGAAAGCCTGAAAAACTTGAGATGTTTTTTAGCGAGAATAAGCAATTAAGCGGACTATCTGATGTCCCAGAAACGCGGCGTTATATTAGAAGCAAGACAAGCGCGGTGCGCCGCGCTGCAGAGTTTGCGCTAAGCGGAAGATTTGGAGATTGGCTTGAAAAACAATCCGCGCGTATTGCGAAACGGCGGCTTGCGCGGTACATAAAAAACCGTCCGCAAACAGGCCGTGTGGTTATTTCCGACAGTGAGCTTGAATTTCATTTCTCCTTGCCGTACGAGGCAGAATTTGAAAATTGAAAATCTCCACTTGGGGTTGCAATCCCCAAGTGGGTGTGCTATACTTCCAAATGTTAAGTGTAGTGAGTTTCCTTATCTTCAACTCCGACACAAGCCAGAGGCGAGGAAATCTAAGGAAACACCCTAAATTCCAATCCCGCCGAAAGGTGGGATTGGTTTTTGTAATATAAATAAAAATCCCCCTGCGATGTTAAACAGCAGGGGGAATAGGGTCAGAAAGTTTTATTGTAAGTCCAGGAATTTTACTCCAAATGCTACTCACAGTGTCCCAGTATTTAGTAAGCAAGCAGCAGAACAAAAGTACCATACACGCGATCGCAATCGTAAGACCAGTATTTATTGAAAGATACGATACGTAACTAATGGTAGACCATAGAACTATGTAAAATGGCATAATCCGATAGCCTCTTACTTTCGGCCACTTTTCTATCTGCACTAACCCAGCAAAAAGCCCGCCGTCAGCAAAACTCAGTCTGTATGCAAACATGAACCCGGCTATACTTACAATGATAATTGCCGCCACTACAAAAATCACACAGCACAAAAGGAAAATAGTCAGCGCAGATATTTTCGCTGTCATTTTTATTAAGGACCAAAGAAACCTTGCGATAAAGCCGAGTAATGTTATCTTATCGGGGACCTCGGTTGAATACGTAGCGTTACATATGAAATGCACAACGGCATTATTCTTACTTAAATTAGCTATTACCATTGGAACCTCCTGTTATTTAGTTTTAAACGTTCACCCGCACACTTATATTAAGCTAATAGTATAATACACCAAAAGGGCGTCTCGTCAATGAAGTCGTCCTTGTTGAATACGGCGGGGCAGTGTTCTATTATAAATGCGGGAGGGTAGGCTGAGCACTCACTTAACAATAAAAAAATTTTGAGGTTACCGCTACCCTCCCGTTCACAGAAAATGTCTTCATTTTTATCAAAACTGTTTCCTAATAGGACGCTTTCACGACTTGAAAGCGTTGTTTCTTCTATAAACGATAAGGAAGGGGAATTAGAAAAATTAGACGATAATGCTCTCCGCCTCGCGGCCCAAACGCTTAAAAAAGAAATTAGGGATTTGGGCGGAAGTGAAGAAGATTTAAAAGAAACGCTTCCGAAAGCGTTTGCTTTAGTTCGCGAAACCGCGCGAAGGACGCTCAAACAGCGGCATTTTGACGCCCAGCTTATCGGAGGCGCGGTTCTTCATGAAGGAAAAATCGCGCAGATGTTAACTGGAGAAGGAAAGACGCTTGTCGCGACGCTTCCTGTGTCGTTGAACGCGCTTGCCGGCAGAGGCGTGCATGTCGTAACCGTAAACGATTATCTGGCAAAAAGAGACGTAGTCTGGATGGGGCAAATTTATCATGCGCTTGGCCTTTCTGTTTCATGTATAGTACATGACGCGGCTTATATGTATGACCCAGCATTTGAAGGAGAAAAAGAACTTGATACCGAACGCGACGTAGTAGGAAGCTTTAAAGTCGTGGAAAAATTTCTTCGCCCTATTTCCAGAAAAGAGGCGTACAACGCCGATATAACATACGGAACAAACCATGAATTCGGTTTTGATTTCTTGCGAGATAATTTGACACTACGCGTAAGCGACCAAGTTCAGCGCGGACACCATTACGCGATTATCGACGAGGTGGACAGCATCCTAATAGACGAAGCGCGCACCCCGCTCATCATTGCGGCGCCTGACCAAGAATCAAGCGAGTATTATAAGGTGTTTACAAAAATTGTTGAACGCCTTTCGCCGGAAGCGGATTATATAGTTGATGAAAAATTGCGCACGGTGAGCATAATAGATGAGGGAATTGAGAAAGTTGAAAAAACACTCGGAATACAAAACATCTTTTCTCCGGAAAATTCGCGTCTTGTGCATTTCCTGCACGAAAGTCTCAAAGCAAAAGCGCTTTTCCAAAAAGACCGCGACTATATAGTCAAAGACAACGAAGTGTATATCGTAGACCAATT
>JBBTVZ010000036.1:0-5476 GCA_038062995.1 Patescibacteria group bacterium
ACGTGACGCTTCCCGAAGAAATGAAGAGGGTTATTGGCAGGCAGGCGGAGGCGGAGCGCGAGAAGAGATCGGTTATTATCAAAGCGGAGGGAGAAGTTATCGCGGCGGAAAATCTCGCGAAGGCGGCGCATACTCTTTCAAGCGAGAATGGAGCCCTTCATTTGCGTACATTGAATACTATTAACGATTTGAGCTCCGACCAGTCCAATACGGTTATATTCGCGGTTCCGCTTGAAGTGCTTCGCGCGTTTGAGCGGATTGGCAAGAAAGAATAATTTTACGTTCTGGGGTTTGTTTTTATAATACTAGGCTTGTTGTTTTTGATAAAAAAGAAAGTGCCGACGGTTAATTCCGGCGGCGCTTCTATTTTCTAAAAACGAAGAATTTTCAAATTCTTATAGTTCAAACTCTTCATGGAAATACTTGATCGCGGTTTTCTTTTCGTTAAGGGCAACGAGTACTTCCAGAAATTTCTCTCTCACGGGATCCGGTAGCTCAAATAGGCAATACTCGCAACTGTTACGTCGTGTATTCCCCATACTGAATAAAATCTTCTCCACTTGTTTTTTTCCCGCTACGCTAACTATGTGCAGTTTGAGTTTCCAATTCACTGGATAATGAGTAGTTGATTCACCGAGCGCTTCCGATGACTCCTCGGTGCCGTACTCTGTTTTGACCAGCACTTTTCCTTTCCCAATCTTGTTAAGTAGAAATAAACGAAATTCTTCGCTTTCCTGTGCCATTTCCTCCAGGTTCTTAATAATCTTCCCAAGAAATATTAATTCCCTTGCTTCTTCTTCCTTTTTTTCTTCCTCTTTCTTCTTTGCTTTTGCCCTTTCCGTTTTTTTCTCTTTATTTCTATTTTGTTGTTCGTCCGCTTTTATGGCGTTAAGAATATCTTGTGTTGTGCTCATAGTTTACCTCCCTCTCATTGTTTTTCTGGGTGAAAAAATATGATTATTTGCTGTGGAAAGTATACCGCCCTTTATTACCTTTGTCAATATTATATGTATGGGGCTGTTATGGTTTGTTTTTATAATACAAAACTTGTTGTTTTTGTATTATTGTGGTATGCTCCCACTGGTGCGGAGAATATTCTGCTTTCAAGGCAGATTTTTTTATGGAAATACGAAATATCGCAATTATAGCCCACGTTGACCATGGCAAAACCAGCTTGACTGATGCCCTGATGCGCGAGACCGGCATGACGCAGGAGGGCATGAGCATGGATTCAAACGCTATTGAAAAAGAGCGCGGAATTACTATTTATTCTAAAAACGCTTCGCTTTTCTATCCCTCGGCAAGTCCCTCGGCCGTGAGTTCGGGGCCGAACGGCTCGGGACAAGCCGTAACAAAGATAAATATCGTTGATACTCCCGGCCACGCGGATTTCGGGTCGGAGGTGGAGCGCGTTCTTCGGTCGGTGGACTCCGTCCTTTTGGTGGTGGACGCGCAGGAAGGCCCGATGCCGCAAACGAAATTCGTTTTAAAGAAATCGCTTGAACTCGGCCTTAAGCCGATTGTCGTGATAAATAAAATTGACAAACCAGCGTCGCGCCCCGAATGGGTGCATAACGAAGTGCTCGCGCTTTTTATGGACTTGGGCGCGAATAACGAGCAGCTTAATTTCACGACTGTATACGCTATCGCGAAAAATGGAATTGCCAAGAATTCGCCGTCCGACAAATCTGATAATTTAAAACCGTTGCTTGATGTAATTTTACGGGAAGTTTCACCCGCGTCTTCGAAAGAGCTTTCCGAGAAATTGCTTCTCGTTCAGCCGTTTAATCTTGCCTATGATAATTTTTTGGGACGGCTCGCTATCGGACGCGTGTACGAGGGCGTCGTTAAACAGGGTGAGATGGTGTGCATTAAAAAATCGTCCGGCGAATCGCGGCAGGGAAAAATAACTAAAGTTTTTACGTTTGAAGGGATGGAGCGCAAAGAAACCGAACAAGCGGAGGTGGGCGATATCGTCATGCTTGCCGGACTTCCGGATATTTATATAGGAGAGACGATTTGCAAGAATCCAGAGCAGGAAATATTGCCGGCAATCGCGATTGACGAACCGACTATTTGCCTTAATTTTTTGGTGAACAGTTCTCCGCTTGGGGGACGGGAGGGAAAATTTGTCACGACTCGCCAGCTCAAGGAACGCCTAGAACGGGAACTTGAAGTGAATGTCGGGCTTCGGGTAGATTTTTCACAAAGCGAATATTATAAAGTGTACGGTCGTGGAGAACTTCACGTGGCTATTCTTCTTGAAAATATGCGCCGCGAGGGATATGAAGTTCAGGTATCGCAGCCGCAGGTTATTATTAAAGAAGAAAATGGAGTGCGGCTTGAGCCGTTTGAAGAAATTATCGCGGACATTCCGGAATCTGCCGTCGGAGGCGTGATAGAAAAACTTTCGAACCGAAAAGGTTTATTGAAAGACGTGCGTCCCGAACAGAGCCATACGCGCCTTACTTTTGAAATTCCAACGAGAGGTTTTTTGGGGTATCGCGGCGAATTTGTGATTGACACGAGAGGAGAGGGGATTTTATGCAGCAGGGTTATTGGATTTCGTCCTCACGTCGGAGAAATTGAAAAGCATTCCGTCGGCTCCATGGTTTCAATGGCGTCCGGAAAAGCGCTCGGTTTTTCGCTCGCGAATTTGCAGGAGCGCGGAGTTTTATATATCAATCCCGCCACGGAAGTTTACGAAGGAATGGTTATCGGCAATGTTTCAAAAGGGGACGACATGCGTGTAAATCCTACAAAAGGCAAAGAACTTACCAATATGCGCGCAAAGGGGTCGGATGAGGCGATTATGCTTACGCCTCCAAATACTCTTACGCTTGAGCGCGGGCTTGAAATAATGAAAGACGACGAGTATTTAGAAATTACTCCCAAAAGCATACGGATGCGAAAACAATTTCTCACCGAAGCAGACCGCTCGCGTGCCAAGAAAAACAAGTAAAATTAAATAATCGCGCCGGTTTAGCGCGAAGTGGTATAATACGGGGGTTGTGCGCTGTGGTCGACGCGTACGGTGAAAAATCAATTATCATTGCAAATATGTTTCATTGCGATAAATGCAATATAGAGCATGAGCATGACCACAATTCATGCGATTGCCACTGCAAGGATTGCCACCACGAGAAACACACCGACGGGAAGTGCGATTCGTGTGATTGCACGGATGAAGATATACAGTAAACAATATTATTTCCGCATTTAGCGGCTGCCTTTCAAAACAGCGCGATATTAAAACCCGCGCTGTTTTTGCGTTCCAAAAGGAGGGTTTATTGTTTTTTATTTTATAATGTATAGTTTACAATTCTAGGTATGGAACCGCTTGCATCAAAAATCAGGCCGAAAAATCTAGATGAATTTGTCGGGCAAAAGCACCTTGTTGGGAAGGGGAACCAATCACTCGGGCTCGGGGCGGGGCCGCTTCGCGTGGCAATTGAGAAAAAACATCTTTTTTCATTTATTTTTTGGGGTCCGCCTGGATGCGGAAAAACCACGCTCGCGCGCATTTACGCGAAAAATCTAGATGGAGAACTTTTTGAGCTGTCCGCGGTTTCCGCGGGAAAAGATGATATCCGGGAAATTATAAAGTTCGGCGGATTGAAGCAGAAAATTTTGTTTTTAGACGAGATTCACCGTTTTAATAAAGCCCAGCAGGATTATCTTTTGCCATACGTTGAAAGCGGGGAACTTGTTTTAATCGGAGCGACTACCGAAAACCCGAGTTTTGAGGTTATCTCGCCGTTGCTTTCGCGCTGCAGTGTTTTTGTACTGGAGCAACTCGGGGACGCAGAGATGGAAGAGATTATAAAGAGGACTGGAATGAAAATGAAAAAAGACGCGCGCGAGTGGCTAATAAATATGGCAAACGGAGACGCGAGACAGGCGCTCGCGGTGCTTGATTCAGCGTGGCAGTTATACGGGAAAATAACCATTGACTCGCTTATGAACGCCTTGCAGTCGAAATTTTTGCGGTACGACAAGAAAGGGGACGAACATTACAATATTATCAGCGCGTTTATTAAAAGTATGCGGGCGAGCCAACCGGACGCGGCACTTTATTATCTCGCTCGAATGATTGAGTCAGGCGAGGACCCGAAGTTCATTGCGCGAAGGATGGTGATTTTTGCGAGCGAAGATATTGGTATGGCGCAGCCGACCGCACTTGTCGTTGCGAATGACGTGTTCCGCGCTGTTGAAACTATCGGACTGCCCGAGGCGCAAATAAATCTTGCGCACGGAACGGTGTATCTCGCGACCGCGAAAAAAGACAGGAGCGCGTACAACGCGTATTTCCGCGCGCTTGAGGATGTAAAAAAGAACGGAAATTTACCAATACCTCTCAAAATTAGAAATGCTCCCACAAAACTAATGAAAAATCTAGATTATGGAAAAGGATATGAGAAGTATATAAAAGAAGATTTATTGCCTGAAAAATTGAGAGGGAAGAAGTATTTAGATAAATAAAAACCCGCGACTTTATAAAATTTGATATAATATAAAAAAGGTCGGATTCTCTATTTTTACAATATGCATCTGAATAAAAGGGCACTTGGGTTTGCATCTGGTATTTTATGTGGCGCTGTTTGGTTTCTTTTAATCGCCACAACTCTTCTTTTTGGATGGTTTGAAGATGTAGTAACACTTTTGGGGCCGTTGCATCCTGGCTACGCGCTTACATGGGGAGGCGCGATATGGATGGCTTTTTTGCATCTTGTTGGCGGATATATTATCGGTTACGTTTTTGCCTGGCTTTACAACAAAAACGTCAAATAGCGTTCACAGGTGAAATATAAGCCAGTCCCGTTTTCTAGGGTGGGTTTTGGCTTGATTTTTTCTGCGCTGTGTTATATTACTACAGACAGCATATTTCTATATTAAACATGTTTTTAGCGGAGGTATCATGCAAAACAAAGCCAAAAGACACAATGATGAAAACAATGGGTCAGCCGCATTTTTTGTAAAAAGAGATGCAAGCGAAATATCGGCGCGCGGGGCTGTGCTCGGATTAGCCCTCGGCATGCTCACAAGCGCTGGCAATCTCGGCGTGTTCGCAGACATGCTTTTTGTTGCAAGCGTGTTACTCGGCGGTCTAGTTACGATATTAATCGCAATGTTTACTGGTTTTTCATTCGGGACGCGATTTGGGGTAATTGCTGGATTCTTGTACGGGACTTGCGCCAGCGCGGGATATGCGCTTGTCTATTTTCTTTTTAATCTGTCCAAGCTATTGCAATAGCCGTTCCGGTTTATCTCCACACCAATGGAATTGGTAGTGGTGGTTTATTAAAACTCGGGACGGCTTTTTGTTATCCACAGGTTTGTTGTAAAGGCGCAGTCCATTGTGTTATATTTAAATTAGCTCATTGATCTGGTTCTTGCTTGGGCTGCGAGCTGATAAAACATAAAACACAAACCATTCACAGATTTAATATAATAAGGAGAATAGCTATGAGAATAT
>JBBTVZ010000037.1:0-9856 GCA_038062995.1 Patescibacteria group bacterium
AATTCCTTTTTGGTTGCGAATGCCAAGCCGTAGATGCGAGTGAGCATCGGATTTTTCTCATCTCCGCGCCAGTACGCGCCCGCGGTCTTTTCAAGTTTGAAACCGTCGGCATTTATTTCCTTCGTGTTTTTCACATGCCCGCCTTTGCAGAGATCGGTAAATACGCCAGCGGTTTTATAAATGGAAACGGTTTTTTCTGTTTTTGACAAATCTTTGATAAGCTCGAGCTTGTACGGCTGGTCTTTAAATAGTTTTTTTGCCTCGGCGATGGAGATTTTCTTCTGTGAAAATGCCAAACTTTCTTTTATAAATTTACGCATCTCGCTTTCCAGCTTCTTTAAATCCTCGTTTGTAATCTGGCGGGGGAGTTCAAAATCATAATAAAAGCCGTTTTCAATAACCGGTCCGATTCCAAACTTTGCTTTTGGAAACTTTTTAAGCACTGCGGCAGCAAGAAGGTGCGAGAGCGAATGACGTACATTTTCTATGTTTTGCATTAATTTGATTATAAACAAAACTTGCCAGCTGCACAATTACAGTTTTTCTGCCTCGTCGCAGATGAATTTCATTTCGTCATTGCGCCATGAGACCCGCCCTCTTACGGCGAGCGCGGTGTGTTCGGTCCATATTTCTGGATTTTTCGTGAGCGCATCAGAGAAAACGAGGACTTCAATTGAATCGCTCGCGTCTTCGAGTGTCACAAAGAGCATTGACTGACCCTTTTTCGTGAGGATTTTTTGTATTCCGCTCACAACGCCGGCGATTTTTATGCGCGGACCGCGGTCCTCTCCGTTTTTCGGCGTTGCGAGCGCTTCTTTTATTGATTTCATTGTGCCATTTATTTTTGTCTTATGCGCGTCCATCGGGTGTTCGGATACATAAATACCCAAGAGTTCTTTTTCCCATACGAGCATTGTGCTACGTGCTATTGGCGCAGCCGGCTTAAGGCGCACGCTGGCGAACGTCGCCATTCCACCAAATAGGCTGGATTGGTTTGATGAAGAAAGTTTTCTAGCATTTTGGTTGAAGTGAATTAGCTCGTCTATATTTGCGAGCATCTGTCCTCGTTCTGCGCCAAGCGAATCAAACGCTCCGGATTTAATGAGCGCTTCAAGTGATTTTTTATTAATGTCGCGGTTTTGTATGCGGCTCAAGAAGTTTGAGAGGTCTGAAAACGGCCCGCCCTTTCCGCGTTCTTCAATAATTATATTTACAATATTTGCGCCAAGATTTTTTATAGCAAGGAGGCCGAATCGTATTGCGCCAGTTCCTTCGGCAAGCTCGGGACTAGCCGGCGTAAAATCCTGTGAGCTTTGATTTACATCCGGCGGGAGTACCTGAATGCCCATATGCTTTGTTTCGTTGACTAAAAAGTTAATCCTTTCTATTTCTGTGCCGGAAACGTTCAACAGGCTCGCCATAAATTCAACAGGATAGTGCGCTTTCAAATACGCGGTTTCGTAGCTAATCATCGCATAGCAGGCGGCGTGCGAGCGGTTGAAGCCGTAGCGGGCGAACGGCGGGAAGAGTTCCCAAATCGCTTTTGCGGTGCGCGGGTCAATGCCATTTTTTATCATGCCGTCAATTAACTTTACCTGCTGTTCAGCAAGCAGTTCTTTGATTTTCTTTCCGATTGCTTTTCGAAGCGTGTCCGCTTCGGCAAGCGTGAAGCCGGCGAGGTCGCGTGCTATGCGCATCATCTGTTCCTGATATATGCCGACGCCGTACGTATTTTTTAAAATCGGTTCCAGTTTGGGATGAAGATATGTGACCGGCTCGCGTTTGAACTTACGCGCGATGTAGGTGGGGATAAGCTCTATTGGTCCCGGCCGATACAGCGAAATCATTGCGATTATATCCTCAAGTTCGCTTGGCTTTATTTCTTTTAGATATCTTCGCATGCCGGAAGATTCTAATTGAAAAATGCCGGTTGTTTCTCCATCTGATAGCAATTTGAAAACTCCTTTGTCATTGAGCGGGATTTTTTCAAGATTAACTTCTTCGTTGTGGAGCTCACTCACAAGGCGGAGTGTTTTTTCAATAATGGTAAGGTTTTTTAATCCAAGGAAGTCCATCTTAAGAAGTCCCAGGTCTTCTATGCTATGCATTTCAAACTGCGTGATTACGGAATCGTCGCCCTGTGGAGCTTTCTGGAGCGGTACAAAGTTTGTGAGCGGTTCGGGAGATATAACTACTCCGCACGCGTGCACAGATGCGTGGCGCGCTACGCCTTCAAGTTTTTTTGCGGAATCAATAAGGTGTTTTGCTTCAGGATCTTTGTCGTAGATATTTTTTAGTTCTTTGACGTCTTTAAGGCATTCATCTAGCCAGCCCTCCTTCATTCCCTGCGTTGGATTGAACGGTATGAGTTTCGCTATTGTGTCGCAGAACGCATATGATATCCCAAGCGCGCGTCCCGCGTCGCGGATTGCGGCTTTCGCGGCCATTGTTCCGAACGTGATGATTTGCGCGACTTTATCCGCGCCATATTTTTCGCGCACATAAGAAAGCACTTCGTCCCGCCGAATATCCGTAAAATCCAAATCAATATCAGGAACCTGAATGCGGTCGGGATTTAAAAATCTCTCAAAAAGCAAATCATATTTCAGCGGGTCTATATTCGTAATGCGGAGAATGTATGAAATGATACTGCCGGCGGCGGAACCCCTGCCCGGGCCCACGACGATTCCGTGCAATTTCGCCCAGTTCACGAAATCTTGAACGATAAGAAAGTAGTCGGCGAAGCCCGTTTTTTCAACTACAGCAAGCTCGTGTTCGACCCGTTCTTTAACGGCATCATTCGCATCTGGGCAACGGTGGGGTAGGCGTGCCACGACAAGCTTCTTCAGATATGCGAATGGTGATGCTTCTCCTTCCGGCAGAATGAATTTTGGAAGCTTTGTTTTCCCGAGTTCTATTTCAAGGTTGCACTTATCCGCGATTTTTACCGAGTTTTCAATCGCTTCCGGAATATCTTTGAAAATTTCTGCCATCTCGTCGGCGGAGAGAATAGAGAGGTCGTAATTTTTAAGCGTGAGCCGGTCGGCGTCGTCAAGCTTTCCCCCGGTTTGAACAGCGAGAAGAATTTCATGGGCAGTTTTGTCATTGCGTGATACGTAGTGCGCGTCCTGCGTAGCTACTACTAGAATGTCCAGTTTTTTTGAAATCGCGAGAGCCGCTTCGTGCGTGTTTTTTGTGTGCTGTTGGAGTTCAATATAAAAATCATCGCCGAAGACGGATTTGTACCACGAGGCGAGCGCTTCAGCATCACCGTAACGCCGCGAGGCGAGAAACCGCTGAAACTCGCTTCCAAAACATCCCGAGAGGCAGATAAGCCCTTCGCGGTATTCCGCGAGGAGTTCTTTGTCTATACGCGGTTTGTAGTAGAAACCCTCAAGGTTTGCGATTGTTACCAGTTTTATTAAGTTTTTCCATCCAGTTTGGTTTTTTACAAGAAGCGTCAAGTGGTAGCGTTCGTCATCAACTCCCGCGCGTTTTTGCAGGCGGCCGTTTGGCGCGATGTATGCCTCAACGCCGATTATCGGCTTGATTTTCGCTTTTCTTGCTTTTTTATAGAACTCAATCGCGCCGTAGAGATTGCCGTGATCCGTGAGCGCAACTGCGTCCATCCCAAGTTCTTTCGCGCGCTTTATGATGTCGTCAATTTTTGCCAGCCCGTCGAGTAGGGAATAGTGGGAGTGGACGTGAAGATGGACGAATTTAGGCATGGAGAAATTTAAAATTTTTAGTTTTTAATTTTTAATCAATTTTTAAAGTCCGAAATACCCGAAGGGCTATTAAAAATTTCAAATTTCAAATTAAAAATTCTTACCCCAAGATTGTAGTTCATTCCCAAAGTTTTTTCTATGAGTATAAGCGCTGTGTATAATAGCTTGACGAGTCTTACTATTTGGATGTATAGTGCACTTAGATTTTTGTAAGTTAAACAATGGTATAAAAAATGGAGGGAGTATGGGAAGTCAAGCTTGTTTATTTCCTTTTGGACAAATCATTACAGTGAAGCATGATTTTGATTCTACAATAATGCCAAGTCGGGATCTTTGGCCATTTGCCACGGTAGAGCAAAATGTTGGTTTTGCTGTACTTGTTGTTTTAGCGAGTTTTTGTTTTGCCTCTCTTATTTGTTTTATTTCGAGTATAGATGAAGAACCTAAAGAAAAATTACCTTTTTTAAAGGTAGTCGCTGTATTAACTTTAGGAGTAATTCTCACAGCAGTTTCACTTTACATCGTCTATCCCGGTTCCGGAGGGGAAATTTTTTTAGCTATTTGTCTCGGAATTCCTCTGGGTTTTTTTGGTCTTACCTTGTGTCTTATGATAGTCACATCCGACCATTCTAGGGGTGTTTGTTAAGTGAGAATAATAGGACAAAATTAGAAAGCGGTCAGAAATTTCGGCCGCTTTTTTATTTGTGGCAGTTTTTAGTAGAATTCAAGGGGTGAAGAAATGGATTATTGGCATTGACGAAGTCGGGCGAGGGCCGCTGGCGGGGCCAGTAACCGTCGCGGCTGTTGCATTGCCGCGACCGGTATTAAGTAGTAAGTATCGAGTATCAGGTATTCGGAAAGGAAAAAAAAGAACCATACATCTAAGGGATTCAAAAAAACTGTCGCCGGAGCAGAGAGAGGTATGGTTCCGATGGGTGAAAGAAAAGAAAATACCATATGCAACGGCGAGCGTTTCACCGAGAGTAATAGACAGAATAAACATTACGCAGGCGGCAAATCTTGCGGCGACCCGAGCATTTCAAAAACTAATTACTAATTACCGGTTACCAATTACTAAAACTAAAGTTTTTTTGGATGGGGGACTATTTTTAAGAAAATCCAATCCGCCAGCTGGCGGACAAAGTTCAAATGTCAAAAATAGATACCGGGAACCGGAAATTGTTAAGACGATAATAAAGGGCGACGAGAAAATTCCGGCGGTTTCGCTTGCCTCTATCGCCGCAAAAGTAACTCGCGACAAGCGGATGATTCAACTACACAAGAAATACCCGAGGTATAAATTTCACATTCATAAAGGCTACGGAACGAAAGCGCACATCGCGGCGCTTGTGAAATACGGCCCCTCGGAAATTCACAGATTGACCTTCATTAGGAAGTTCGGTACTATGTAACTTATGGGACGTTCCAGTCATCATTCAACTTCAAAAGTTGGCAGAAGGCGTTCACAACTTGCCTTGAAACCAAAAAAACTTTTGGTTTGTTCGGCTTGCAAGGGGCCGACGTTTTCGCATCGCGCGTGTCCGCAGTGCGGAGTGTATTTGAAATCGGCAAAAAAGATATCCGTAAAAACGGCGCAAAATAAAGCAAAGTAAATAAATTCTCATGGCAACAAGACACCTAGCGCGAACGATTGTTCTTCAATCATTGTACGAGTGGGATTTTTATGGGCAAAGAAGCGACCTTACTGCTATTGTTGAGCGTAATCTTAACGAGTTTGGCCCGGGCATAGACGAGCCGGATTTTGTTTGGCGCATCGTGAAGGGAGTTGTTGAACACATAAAAGAAATAAACGCGATTATTGAAAAAGCGGCGCCGGAATGGCCAGTTGACCAAATTGCGGTTATTGACAGAAATGTTCTGCGAATCGGCCTGTATGAGCTTTTATACGCTGATAAAGACGAGATACCGCCGAAGGTCGCCATAAACGAAGCGATAGAAATAGCAAAGGGATATGGGGGGACGAACTCTCCAAAATTTATAAACGGCGTTTTGGGAACCGTGTACGCGGAAATGGGAAATCCAGACGGTTCCGCGGATGCGGTCACTCGTCCGGTTTTGTAGAATTTTTTATATGCCACAACTCGAAAAACTTGAATTAACTCTTGGGGCTAAGTTTCGCAATCGGGATATTCTGAAAGAAGCGCTTACGCACCGCTCGTATTTGAACGAAAATCCGTCCTGGTCGTTTCCACATAATGAGCGCCTTGAGTTTTTAGGAGATGCGGTTCTTGAACTGATAATTACTGAAGCTATATATGAAAAGTATCCCGCATTTGACGAAGGGAAACTCACTAGTATTCGCGCCGCGCTCGTAAATTACGTCATGCTTTCAAAAGTCGCGCGCGAAATCAATCTTGAAAAATTCATTTTTTTATCTAAAGGCGAATCTAACGACACAAAAAAGGCGCATGGGATTATTCTCGCGAACGCGTTTGAGGCGCTTATCGGCGCGCTGTACCTTGACCAGGGAACCAGAATTGTAAAGCGCGTTATTTTAAATTTTGTTCTTTCTCATTTGGACGAAGTTATGACAAATGGATTATATCGCGACTCTAAGAGCGCGCTTCAAGAGTATGTTCAGGAAAAAATGAAAACCACTCCTATTTACCGCGTTCTTAAAGAAGAAGGGCCGGACCATGAAAAAATATTTAAGGTTGGAGTATTTTTAGGCGAAAAACTTCTCGGCGAAGGCGAAGGCTCGTTTAAGCAAGAAGCTGAATCACGCGCGGCAGAGGAAGCGCTCGCTAGTTTGGGATATGGCAAATAATTTTTTTCGCCGGCTTGAACTTCAAGGTTTTAAATCATTCGCTCAAAAAACAACTCTTGAGTTTTCCGATCGCGTAGTTGCGATTGTCGGGCCGAACGGTTCAGGAAAATCAAATTTAATAGACGCTTTGCGGTGGGTTTTAGGCGAGCGCGAGGCAAAACAGCTTCGCGGCGACACGCTTAGCAACCTTATTTTTGGAGGCACGACTAAGCGCGCTCCCGTGAGTTTGGCGCGTGTTTCGCTTTCTTTTGACAATCGCGACGGAATTTTCCCGATTGACGCTCCTGAAGTCGAGCTTTCAAGAAAAATAGACCGCTCCGGAGTTTCCCAATTTCATCTCCATGATTCGGAAATTTTACTCAGGGACTTAGTTCCTATGCTTGCCCGAGCGCGCCTTGGCGCGAGGGGGCTTACCATGATTGGACAGGGACAGAGTGATTTATTCGTGAAAAGTTCTCCATTGGAACGCAGGGAAATGATTGAGGAAATTCTCGGACTTCGGGAATTCCGCATAAAAAAGAATCAGGCGGAGCACAGGCTTGAGATAAGCAAGGCGAATATGGAAAAAATCCGCGCGCTGATTGATGAGATAAATCCGCATTTGCGCCTTCTTACCAAACAAAAGAAGCGATGGGACAAGCGTTCGGAAGTTGCCGAAGAGCTCAAGGAGATTGAAAATAGATATTTTTCTTTTCGGTATCACGCCCTAGAATCGGTTCTTCATGAAATTTCAAGGCCGTTTGAAACGCTTGAACGAGAGCTTGCCGGGAAGCGCGAGCAAGTTTCAAAACTTGAATTGGAAGCAAGAGAGGAAAATAAAAATGCTTTTGATTTAAAACGCGTTCAGGCGATCCGCGGCGGGCTTACGAAAATTTTTGCGGAACGCGCGGAAACCGAAAAGAAACTTATCCGGCTGGAAACACAGGCGGAATTATCCAAGGAATCGCCGCACGGAGTTCAAGCCCCTGCAGAGCTGCAAAAATTTGTATCGTCGCTTTCAGGCGAGATAAAAAAAGCGCTTGAATCGGAAAGTATTGAAGAGATTAAGGCGATATTAAAAATGTGGTCAGATAAAATCAAAACATTGATTGGCGGCGATGGCGTCGATTCAAAACAGGAAGCGAGGCAGTTTATTGAAGAGAGAAAAAATCTTAAAAGCGCGATTCACGTTTTAGACGAACAAATCCATTCGTTGCGCGCGGAAGAGGACGCATTTTTGGGCGAGCAAAAGAAAGTGCATGGCGAGTTGCGGTCGCGCTTTGAGGCGCTTGAAAAAGAACGCGGCAATTTGCGCGCGCTGGAAGAAAAAGCGAGAAGTTTTCAATTTGAAAAAGAAAAAATAAATTTGAAACTAGAGGATATAGAGCGCGAATGGCACGTACTTGGAAAGGATTTGAGCGAACTTGAACACCTTCCGAAATTTTCAGGAGACATGGATATCGCCGATTCTGAGCGAAGAATATTGCGCTTACGCGGGGAGCTTGCCGCGATAGGCGAGATTGACGAGGGAATGGTGAAGGAAGCGGATGAAACCGAGAAACGGCACCAGTTTCTTACTACTGAACTTGAAGATCTTGAAAAAGCCACGAAAGATTTAACCGGCGTAATTCGCGAACTTGAGGAAAAGATACACGATGAATTCAAGTCCGCGTTTCACACGATTAACAAAGAATTTAACGATTACTTCCAGCTCATGTTTGGAGGGGGAAAAGCGAAATTAGCTCTGGTAAAAAAAGAACCAATAATGGTCCCAAGCGAGAACGGCGAGGCGGTGCCGGTAACGGATATTCCTATGCCGGATGCTGATCTCACCGCTGGCGTTGAGATTGATTTAAATCTCCCGCGCCGGCGCATCACGAACCTGGATATGCTTTCCGGCGGCGAGAAAAGTTTAGTGTCGCTTGCGGCGTTGTTTTCGCTTATTGCAGTAAGCCCTCCGCCGTTCCTCGTGCTTGATGAGATTGACGCGTCGCTTGACGAAGATAATGCCTGCAGATTTGCGGAGCTCGTGAAATCATTTTCGCAAAAAACGCAGTTTATCATTATCACGCACAACCGCGCGACCATGGAGGTGGCTGATATTCTTTATGGAATTACAATGGGCGAGGACGGTGTCTCAAAAGTACTGTCGTTGAAACTGAGTTGACATATAATACGCTTAGCCTGTAGACTGAAATCCAATTATGCTAGCAATTAAACTTCAACGGATAGGAAAAAAGCGCCAGGGGTCATTCCGGATTGTTGTTGCCGAGAAGCGGTCAAAGCTTCAAAGCACGGTGCGGGAGGATTTAGGCTGGCTGAATCCGCATACTGATACAACCGAACTGAAGCGCGAGCGCGTTTTGTACTGGCTTAAGGTTGGAGCAAAACCAACAGATAGCATTCACAATATTTTAGTTCGCGCCGGAATTATAATAGGCAAAAAGATTTCGGTTCATAGTAAATTAAAGAAACAAAAAAAGCCGCAGGAGCAATCACCTGTAAAGCCCGCAGAAGCAAAGGTCGAAGCTACAAAGTAACGTTTTGAAAAGGAATATGTCCAAAAACAGCGCAGACCAGGAGTTTCTTGAGTTTCTTATAAAATCCATTGTTGACCATCCTGATGATGTTCAGATAGATCGGAAAGTTGACGAAATGGGAGTACTTCTGACTCTTAAAGTGAATCAGCAGGACATGGGACAGGTTGTTGGACGGCAAGGTTCTACGGCAATGGCGGTTCGGACTCTTCTCCGGATCGTCGGCGTGAAGAACAACGCCAGAATCAACTTGAAAATCGAAGAGCCGGAAGGTTCAACGAGAGTTCCAAGAACGCAGTCCCACGGACAGTAGGAGCTTTAACCCCGACTGTTATTAAAATCGTCCCGCTTCTTACCTACTGGCAAGATTGGGACGGTTTCGCCCCGTTAGAGATCACGCCCGCGCTTGCCCCGTTAGAAATCTTTATTTTTCAATAGTAATGTTTTTCTATTATCATCTCTAACGGGACTTGCGCGCCCAAAGGGCCTATGGGGCGGGCTATTTCTAACGGGGTTTCGTTTATAGTAAAAGTACATGATAACATTTCATATAATATCAGTTTTTCCGGAAGCTTTTCATTCGTATTTTGACGCTTCGATTTTAGGCAAGGCGCAAAAAAGAAAGCTTATAAAAATAAAAACATATGCTCTAGGGAGTTTTTCGGGCGGTAAATCAAAACGCGAGTGGAGACGCACGCTTGATGATTCTCCATACGGCGGGGGACACGGAATGGTTCTCAAAGTTGAACCGATTTGGAATGCCATAAAAAAAATAAAATCTTCAGTAAAAGCAAGTTTGAAAAAACGCGGCCTAAGCCGCGTTT
>JBBTVZ010000038.1:0-1048 GCA_038062995.1 Patescibacteria group bacterium
TTCCAAGATATATAATTGTTTCAGATTTCGCAAAATTTAGAGTTTATGATTTAGATAAAGCCAAAGAATATAACTTTCCTATTAACGAATTATATAAGAATACAGAATTGTTCGGATTTATTTCTGGCCACGAAAGCGAGTTTGATTATGAAAAGGAAGTAATGGCTAATGTTAAAGCGGCCGAACTTATGGCGGAATTTCATAATAAAATTGCTGAAACTGGATATACGGCTCCGGATTTAGAAGTTTTTCTTATAAGAATACTTTTTTGCCTCTTCGCTGATGACACTGGAATTTTTATAAAAGACACTTTCAAAAACTACATTAATCACAGAATTGGTGTGGATGGAAGTGATCTGGGGCCAAAACTTGCTCAAATATTTCAAGTTTTAAATACTCCCAAAAAAGATAGACAATCAAACCTAGATAAGGACATTGCAAAAATGCCTTATGTAAATGGCGGTATTTTTTCAAAAAATATTGGCATAGTTTCTTGCGATGCTTCTACCCATCTTCGCCTCTTGCATTGTTGTGATTTTGATTGGTCGGCGATTTCAGCATCAATTTTCGGCTCTTTGTTTCAGGGGGTTATGAATGAAGACCACCGCAGACATCTTGGGGCTCACTATACGGCAGAGCAAAATATTCTTAAACTCATTAAACCGCTTTTCCTTGATGATCTATATATTGAACTTGATAAAGTAAAATTTGACCAAAAACAGCTTGATATTTTTCATACAAAACTTGGTCAACTCAAATTTTTAGATCCGGCTTGTGGTTGTGGTAATTTTCTTGTAATTGCATATCGCGAATTACGCAAACTTGAAATTGAAATTTTGAAAATCAAAAAAGAAAACGGTTCAGAAATACAAGAAAACCCGGTTCGGGTGAGTATAGATCAATTTTATGGGATAGAAATAGAAGAATTTCCTGCACGCATAGCCGAGGTCGCGATGCATCTTATTGATCATCAAATGAATATTGAATTAGGTGAAATTTTTGGTAAATACATTCGTAATCTTCCAATTAAAAAATCAGCAACGATTAA
>JBBTVZ010000039.1:0-4198 GCA_038062995.1 Patescibacteria group bacterium
TAATATCTTTTTCAGGAATTTGCACACGCGATGCCTCAACCGCAGGTAATTCTGGCAAACATTCAACAAGCGCAAACGAAGTATGTCGCAATTTTTTAGAATCAAATGGAGAAATACGAACAAGACGGTGAACTCCGGACTCATTTTTCAATCGCTCATACACTCCATCTCCGGAAATCTCAAACGTAACATCATTTATAAGACGCTTCTTCCAACCGCGCTTGTCAGCATAGCGTGAATACATGTTTAAAAGCATCTGCGCCCAATCTTTAGCATCATCACCACCGGCACCCGCGAGGACGGACACGATAACAGCATTATTTCTATTAGACGGTTGCATGGTTAAATATTTAAGTTTATGTGATTATATTGAAACATCTGAATTGTAAAGTGTGAATAATGAATCATGGAATTTATAAAGGCCAGTAACCATAATTCATAATTCTTTATTCATAATTCACCCTTTATGAGCCGATGGTCGGATTCGAACCGACGACCTTACCCTTACGAAGGGTCTGCTCTACCAGTTGAGCTACATCGGCATTCTACCAGCTGCCTGCCCGCCGATGAGGCGGGAGCTAAGGTGGCAATATAATGCGTATTATATGCTAACTTGACATAGCTTACAAATAAGCATACAATGCAACAGGTACATCGAGTAACAGCTTCGACGTTTCAGTCGGAGAGGAAAGTCCGGACACTCATCCGGTACCGCTTTTGTAACTGAGTATGGAAAGACAATCCGAATTTTAGTTTTAGGTAGAGGTTGAATATTTGCCAGTGTCTTGGTTACAAAAGTGGTGCCGGAAATGGTAGCGTCCCGATTTCGTTTACGAAATCGTGGATCCACGACTTCTACATAATCCATAAATGGAAGTCGGGAGGTAATACCCGTCGTCTCAAGTCCTAAGCCGATCGCGAAAGCGATTTAGGCCGGACAAGGATAGAGGTGCGAGCAGTGACGCCGCGTGGCAAAAGCTTTACGCGGGGGCCCAATCCCAAGCTAGGTGGCCTAATTTCGCCATAGGGATAATAAAGCGAAAGTGAAACGGCTAAATCCTTATCTGAGTGCAAGGCCGTGCCCCATGAGATGTCGCGAAAGCGCTATCTCACGGGGAGTGCCGCTAGAGTCCGCGAGCAATCGCGGTCCCAGATGAATTGTTACATCCGCCAATCGGCGGAACAGAATCCGGCTTATGATGTACCACAAAACCCCGCCTCACGGCGGAGTTTTGTTTGCTCCCTAATCAACCATTCTCCTATTCGCGCGAATTAGAGATTATTATAGAAGCGTATCCAGCGCTTGATTCACTAAGCTGTCCGCAGCGCCATTTTTTTCACGCGGAATATGGGAAAATGAAACATGTTTAAAATCCTGTTTGAGATTCCAGACCTCTATAAAAAACGGTTTCAAATCCTCATCTTTAATTCTGTAAACGCCGTTCATCTGATTTACTACAAACTCGCTGTCTGAACAAATTTCAATTTCGGTTTCTTTGGCTCTGTCCCCTCCTAAAAGAAATTTTGCTTTTTTAAGCCCGAACATCACCGCCTTATATTCCGCCACGTTATTCGTCGTCTTTCCAATTGCTTCTGAATAATGCTTTGCTTTAAATCCCATGTCGGGATTGTCATTTATAACAACGCCTATAGCCGCGGGACCTGGATTGCCCCTAGCGCCGCCGTCCGTATAGATAATCAATTTATTACTCTTTCCCATGGAAATTTGTCAGTTGCCTTAATAGTAAACCCCGCGGCATTCTTATGTCCACCACCCTCACCGTACCTCTGTGCAAGTTTTGAAACGTCGAAATTCCCAATAGAGCGCAAAGAAATCCGAACTTCCCCGCCTGTCTGATACCATGAGATTCCGAATCCGAACCGTTTTGCTATTTCATGGCAAATTTCTGACGTAAGGGTTTTAAAAGGGCAATTTGCCGCGAGTGTTTTCTTTCCGTGGAAAAGGACTGGTTCGGCTTTCCTGACCGCGTCCCGTATAAGTTTCTCCTGGTATTTAAGAACAATGGCCCCCCGTTCTGCGCTTTTCTTTATACCGTCGCGCGTCTCGAGCATATCCGCCAGCTTGCTCCACGTTTCAAAATCATATTCGTAAGCGCTTAGAAACGCCTGTATCTCATTCATGTTTGGAAGCCTGTGCCGCCACAGATCATTGTCTTCAATGTATGCAAGCAAACTCGGAAGCTTTTTTTGAGGGAAAAAATATTTCCACGCAAGCACCGCGCCCGAATGATTTAAATCAAAAACATGCTCCGGCACACTTTTTACATCCATCATTGAGCTTTTATGGTGGTCTATTACAACAACCCGTCTGTTGTTTTTTAAAAGTGCTTCAAGGGTCTTTACCGGATAGCTGTTGTCCAAAATATAAATTTCCCTTCCTTGAAGTTTCGTTTCTGGTAAAATTCTTGGCTGCACAGCAATATACTCAGCTCTATTTCCGAACTTTTTCCATGCTACCCACGCCGCCCCGAACCCGTCGGGACAATCTATATGGTACAAAATAACAATACTTTTCATAAAATTATTTTAACACTTCAACACCTGGTAATTTTTTTCCACTTAAATACCCAAGCATTGCTCCCCCTCCTGTCGAAATGAATGTGTTTTTTGAATTTGAGATTTGAGATTTTAGACTTGAGATTAGCTTCGTAGAGGCAACTGTATCGCCGCCGCCGACAACAATTTTCGCCCCATGATTAGCTAAAATAGCTTTCCAAACCGCTCGCGTCCCCTTTTCAAATCCTTTTTTTTCAAACATGCCCATAGGCCCGCTCCAGATGATTGTTTTCGCGCCCCGAATGATTTTTACATACTCCTTTATCGTCTCCGGCCCGATGTCCAAAATTTTTGTCCCGTGCATTTCTGCGTCTATTGGCAAAACAATTTCTGGAGAAAACGCATACTTTTTTATCTCATCAAGCGACTTGTAATCTACGAGCGAATCCCCCATCGGGACTCCTTCCGCCGCGAGCATTGTGTTTGCCGGACCGCCGCCCAAAAGAAACTTATCGGCGCGCCCCCAAAAGTTTTTGATAACGCCTAGCTTATCAGAAATCTTCGCTCCTCCAATAATTACAACAAACGGCCTAGTCCGCCGCTTAATGATTTTCCCAAGCTCCGCCACTTCTTTCGCAAGGCGCGGACCAGTAAATGACTTGAGATATTTTGGAACTCCGACAAGCGAAGCGTGCGCGCGGTGCGAAACTCCAAATGATTCATTTACGTAAAAATCAGCGACGCTTGCAAGTTCTTTTGCAAACTCTTTGTCATTATTTTCCTCTCCTGACAAATACCTAAGATTTTCAATAAGAAACAGGCGCGCAGGGACATTGCGAACTTCTTTCTTTATGTTTTTAAAATCGTGTTCGGGAAAAAAGCGAACCGGTTCCATAAGTTCCTGCGAAAGAAATTTTGCCATGCTACGAAACGAGTATTTTTTATCCCCCGAAAACTGCGGCCGCCCCAAATGTCCCGCAAGCACAACACGTACGCCATTACTCAACAAAAGCCGGACAGTTTCCATTACCGCTTTTAGGCGCAATGAATTTTTCCGTTCCCTGTCTGGAACATCCAAGTCAGCCCGCAACAAACAAACTTTCCCTTTGTATTGTTTCAGAACCTTCGGAGTCAAAACGTTCATGGACTCATGATATCGTATTTATACACAAAACAAAAACCGCCATTGCGAACGAATCGCGCCGACGGTTTATATTTGTTGCAACAAAAAATATTTATTCATTACCCTTACTTTTACTTTCAACCACAAATCAAAAACCCCTTGCGGGGTTTCTTGATTATGAAATTTTTAAATGCCGGCATACCCTACTTTCCCTACGGCGAACCGCGAGTATCATCAGGCTCAAACGCTTTCACTTCCGTGTTCGAAATGGGAACGGGTGGGTCACATTTGAGTAAAACACCAGCAAAAGAAGTATATCAAAAGCGTTGTGCGAGTCAAGCCCTCCTTCGTCCGCCAGCTGGCGGACTATGGACGGGCAAGCCCCCTTTTAGAGAGCCTCGTTCATGCCTGAACGGAATACATGCTGAGTCTATTAGTACTCCTCGGCTTAACGCGTTACCACGCTTACACCTAGAGCCTATCAACGTCGTAGTCTTCGACGGACTCATGATACCTAATCTTGGGAGAGGCTTCGCGCTTAGATGCTTTCAGCGCTTA
>JBBTVZ010000040.1:0-6427 GCA_038062995.1 Patescibacteria group bacterium
TTTTCAATTATCAATTACTAATTTTCAATCAATTATCCCTGCCTGCCGGCAGGCAGGAATGACTCAATGAATCAAACACCAAAAGGGATTTTTGAAAATTGTAAATTGGAAATTGATGTTTTTACGGTATCACGATTCCGGCGTTTTTACCAACCATATTATCATCAGAAAGTTCAGTGGTGAGATTGACATCCTGCGAAGTAAGTTCGGAATTGGTAAATCCATCAATAGCCTTCGCGGTCGTTTGACCAACGAGAGTCTGGTATCGTCCAATCATGCCTGATATCGGAGTGGCTTCGATTTGGAAAATAATATCAATAGGGTCGCTTGTAACTCCGCGCATCGCCGATACGCGGCTCATGGTCCAAACAACTTCGCGAGAACTTTCATCAAATACAAGCGACGACCCCGGTTCGTTTTTCATAATTCCCATCCATGAAACTCCCGCAGGAAGCTGCGCTTTTATCACCGCGTCCTGAATATCCGTTGAGAAATTTCTTAAAATCCAGTGGACCGTGTACTTCGTCGGCTGGTTCGCCCGCGGAGGAATCGGCCCGTCGTTTGAAATCCCGGAAAGAACATCATAGTGCAAAACCCGCGCATCAATCAGAATTCCACCGCCGATTCTCGTATCCAAACTCGCCACCGCGGTTGTGCGCGGAGTTGAAAGATAGTATGGAACCGACGGCGAATCAAATTGCGCGTTAACTTTCACTAAAAAGTTTTTATCTGATAAACGGCTGCTCGGAAATGTCGGTTTTAATCTTACCGTCATCGTGACTTCGTCCGACGCGCCGGGGTCAATTAATTTAAGCGCCGGAATATTTCCCGATGTCCACGTTACGATTCCTGAAATTGAATTTACAGTCCCCTTCGTATTGATTGTCGTCAAATCAACCAAGCTTCCGGAAACTGTAGCTTTGATTGTCACGTCGGCAAGCGCAACCCCTGTCAAATTTTCATACCGTATAGAATACTGAATCGTGTCACCCAATCTTGAAACATAGCTTGCGTTCCCGTTCGCGAATATTTGAAAACCAACCGGCGCCGGATCCGGAGCGATACTCACGCTTTGTTCTATTAATTTATACTCGCTACCAAAAAACGTGGCGGAAATAGATACTGGAAAAACCGACTGGCCGTCGGTGGCATTGCTAAACAGCCCTTTTATTGTTATCTTTTTTTCTTCTCCAGCCTTAAGCATTCCTACGCGCCAATAATTTTCAAAAGAATCAGGCGCCACGCTCGCTGAAATAAATTTAAAAGATGGCGGGTATTGAACTTGAACTGTCAATTCCGGCAAATCTACTTCCGACGTGTTTTTATATATAACTGAAAATTCCCCAACCGACCCGATAAAAACAAAATCCGGTTTTTTCACCTCAAGCGTAATCGCTGAATTTGAAACATTAACTTCTTTCATTCCCGTCGCTTCAAACCTTCCGCTTCTGTCTCCTGTGTATACTAAAGCGGCGGTGATTTTTTGCACCGTATTAGCATCCGCTACCGAAACGACCTTAAATTCTTTTTTTACAATCTCGCCTCCTTTTACCACTCCGACTTCTTCATTTGAAATTACGCGCTTTGTTCCATTGTTCTTTGTAAGTAAAATTAATTTCTGCGGGAGGCGCAATTCAATAATCGCGTTCTCCAGTGCGGTATCAAGGCGATTTACCGCACTCACCGTCACATCAAAAGGAACTCCGCGGCTGATACTTGAAGGCGCGTAAACTTCCACGTCAACATTCCGCGAACCGCCAAACCGTGAAAAAAACAATATCCCTCCGACAAAAACAGCAAGCCCTAATATTCCTAAAAAAGCAAAGAAAACTATTCTCGCTACGCGGGAAGTTTTTTTATTCGTTCCATATTCTTCTTTCTCATCATCTTTCCATTCATGAGCTGTATTCTTTTCAATTTCCGTTTCTTCTTCCGGACTTTCCTTTTTTCGAGAGGTTTTTTTCTTTTCAAACTGTCCGCTATACAGTTCCTTCTCAAGGTCTTCAAGAGCCATATCTTATTATTGTATCAGGAGAGTATCACAATTTGAAATTTTTGCCTTACATACCGCGCATAAAAATATTTGCCTATCTGGCACAAAAAAAGAAACATCCTGTTTTTTACATGACCCGCATTTTGAATTTGCCGCGTCATATCCTAAAATTTTCATCGTTTCATTTGGATTTAGCTTCCCCTGCTCAAGCGACTGTGTAAGAAAAAGCCAAAAACGCTGGTCTTGATTCATTGCCGGAATAACCGCGTTCATAATTGCGAGAGATTTGAGCGCTTTTTGCAAAGCTCCGCCATTTTTTCTGGTTTTATTGAATCTGTTTTCCGTAAGCACGTCCGTCAAGGTTATCGCGTTTTTTTCAACGAGGCGCGCAGTCACTAAATTCAGCTGGTCAAGATGCGGAGCAAATTTTGAGCACGGTTTTTTACCGCCAACCGCGCGCGCTTCCACGCGTCCTATCTCTTTAGTAAAAAGCGTAGCGGTTATATCCCACTCGCCGACATGCGTGCAATTCATCACGATAGCTTCTGTCACAAATTCTTTCATATTTGGTAATAGAACTTTAAGATTGATAATTATCGTACATTACAGTATAATCCCACAAGAAATATCAGTCACTCTTTATGTTTGGATTCGAGGAAATCATTACTCATATTTTACTCTTTACCTCCCTCTATACGGAGGTTTTCCTGCTTGTTACTTTTTTTGAAGGAAAAAAACATATATTAAAAATAGACGATTCCGATCCGGCGCGATACCTGACAACAACAATTATTGTCCCATGTTTCAATGAAGAAAAAACTGTCGCTGGAACTATCATGTCACTTCTTAGCCTTAATTATCCAAAAGACAAACTATCGATTTTTATAATTGACGACGGAAGCACTGACGGTACGCTCTCCGCAGTCCGGCAATTCAACGACAATCCAAGTATAAAAATATTCAGCAAGGAAAACGGTGGAAAATACACGGCTCTAAATTTTGGGATTGCCAGAGCTTCATCTGAACTCATCGGATGCCTTGACGCTGACTCTTTTGTTGACGCGAACGCGCTTAAACGAATTGTGCGGCGCTTTGAAAATCCGAAAACTATGGCCGTCGTTCCGACAATCAAGATACACGAACCGAAAAGCGCCATTCAACTAATGCAAAAAGCGGAATATACGTTAAGCGTCTTCATAAGAAAAACTTTTTCGTTTCTTGGAAGCGTATATATTACACCAGGGCCATTTTCAATCTTCAGAAAAAGTGTTTTTGACACGCTCGGCCCATACAAGCACGCTCACAACACGGAAGACCTTGAAATAGCGCTTCGAATGCAATCAAATGGGCTCGCGATAGACAACGCGCACGACGCGTATGTTCATACGGTTGCCCCGAGGACCGTTTACACGCTTTTAAAACAGCGTTTTCGCTGGAGCCAAGGTTTTTTTGAAAACGCGCTTGATTACCGTTTTCTATTTTTTAATCGTTCTTATGGAAACTTGAGTTCTTTTGTGCTTCCTATCGCGATTATTTCTCTTCTATCTGTAATTTACTTCGTAATCCAAACTTTATTTCATATATTCAGTATTATCAGCAATAAAATCACAGAAGTATCCGCCGTTGGACTTACTATTACCACTAACACGCTAACCCCAAATTGGTTTTTTATTAGCACCGGCTCCATGACGATACTTGGCATAATGCTTGTCTGTTTCACGATTACACTCATACTTATCGGAAAGTGGCTCTCTGAAAAACGTCCTACGTTTTCACGGGACATGATTTACTTTATTGTTTTTTATGGACTTCTTTCTCCAATATGGATTACAAAAGCCGCTTACAATACTCTCCTATCGCGTAAAACTTCTTGGAGATAACCATGCGCGCGTTTGATTTTAAAAAATACGCATTTGTTTTTGTTATAACAGCCGCGATTTTCGGAACGGCTTTTTTCATCAGTAATTATTTCAACGGACTACGCATTGAGGAAGTGCGTTCTGTTGAAAATAAAATATCGGTTGACATACTTTCCGTTGAAACACAGTTTGCCCTTCTGGCTGAATCATCATGTGAAGAAGCGAAGGGGTCTTTTCTCTCTCAGGAGATGGGCACATTAGGAGAAAAGCTCGCATATATGGAACAACGGCTTGGAGTTGATAATTCTGAAGTTGTACAGCTTAAAAAACATTACTCGCTTCTTCAAATTAAAGACTTTCTTCTAAACAAACGGCTTATGGAAAAATGCAAACTTGGCAGGGTGCCAATTCTTTATTTCTATACAAATGAGGAAAACTGCGTTGACTGTGAAAAACAAGGTTATGTCCTTACGTATATGCGAGAAAATTACCCTGGTCTTAGGGTGTATTCCTTTGACTACAATATAAATCTTCCTGCTGTAAAAACATTAATCGCGATGTATAAAATTGGAAATGTTTTCCCAGCTCTTGTAGTCGACGGAAAAACTTTCAACGGTTTTCAGAATCTTGAAACAATCAAAACAATTGTTGTTCCTAAACTTGAAGGCGCGGATATTACATATGTAGTACTCTCTCCGCATCTTGACGACGCCATACTGTCGCTCGGAGGATTTCTCGCCACGCATGAATATCCATCTACTGTTATAACGTTTTTCACTAAAAAACCTAGCAATTCGACTTCAACAGAGTGGGATAAATCTTCCGGATTTATAAACAGCAACGACGCTATTTCTCTGCGCCTTGAAGAAAACCGCCAGGCATTAAACGGCATTGGGGTAAAAATTATTAATCTTCAGTATGAAGATTTCCAATACCGCGCGAAACCAGACGATACAACCGCGCTTCAAAATAAAATCACTCAAGATATCGCAAAACTCATTCCGTCTATAAAATCATCCGGACAATTAGCTATCGTCGGGCCGGCTTTTTATGGAAATGAAATCACTAACCCAGATCACGTAATTATTCATAAAGCATTTATGGATGTAGTAAAACAAAACCTCAATAATCCCGATGTCCAATTTTTCTTATATGAGGACCTTCCGTATGCTATTAAATTCGAGCATGACGGAGAAAACTTAAAGGATTATCTTAATCAGACATATGAAGACTCCGGCATTGAGTTTGAAGAAAAACAAATCGCGCTTGAGGAAAATATCCTGACAAAAAAGGAAGGTCTTATTTCAGCCTATAAATCCCAAGTAAAAGCGTTTAAAGCAGTTGGAGAAGATTTACTTGGTTCAATTATTAAATTTGACAAGGCCAGATGTACTAATAACTACTCTATCTTTAGCGGATGTGAGGTATTTTATAAAGTAGTGCCGAATTAATAAATTTCGTATAACGTAATATATATGAATATTCTCGCTATAGAAACTTCCTGCGACGAAACCGCGCTCGCGCTTATTGAAGCGAGTGGCGGCCGGCCGGCCGGGCGGCCGGGGTTGGGTGGTGCCAAATTAAAGATTATTTAAAATGTCGTTTCATCGCAGATTTCCGTTCACCGCCCGTGGGGAGGCGTCGTGCCGAATCTTGCAAAACGAGAACATCTTAAAAACCTGCCGATTATTTTTAAAAAGCTATTAGGTAAAATTGAAGCGTCGTCTATAGATATTCTTGCTGTTACCGTCGGTCCCGGGCTTGAACCGGCGCTTTGGACCGGAGTGGAGTTTGTAAAAGAAATCCATAAAAAATATTTTCCAAAAGCAAAACTTATCGGCGCAAATCATTTAGAAGGTCATTTGTATAGTTTTCTCCTTTCGCAATCTAAAATTACTCACTACTCACTACCAACTACAAACTTGTTCCCTGCAATCGCTCTTGTCGTGAGTGGTGGACACACAATTTTACTCAAGATGGATTCGCTTACAAAATGGAAAAAGCTCGGCGAGACGCGCGATGACGCTGTCGGCGAGGCATTTGACAAGGCGGCGAAGATGCTCGAGCTTCCCTACCCGGGCGGGCCGGAAATTCAGAAGCTCGCGGAAGATGGAAATCCGGACGCCATTCCGTTTCCACGTCCGATGATGCACACAAAAGACTATAATTTTAGCTTTTCAGGACTTAAGACCTCTGTACTCTACTATTTGCGGGATAATCCAAAGGCGCGGAAAAGCGACGTGGCGGCATCGTTCCAGAAAGCCGCGATTGACGTTTTAACTCATAAAACTTCACGAGCAGTTCAGGAATACAGGGCAAAATCAATTTTCCTTTCGGGAGGAGTTGCGGCAAACTCGGCTCTTCGTGAATCATTGAAAAATTTGAGTGAAAAATTAAAAATGGGTTTCTTTGTGCCTCCTATTACTTTCAACACTGATAATGCGGTCATGATCGCTTCAGCCGCCTATATTAATTATTTGCAGAAAAAAAACCGAAAAATAACCGCTCAGGCGAATTTGAATTTATAAGATAAAATTATAAAGTAAAATATCTATTCTGCAATAAACATATTTTT
>JBBTVZ010000041.1:0-3343 GCA_038062995.1 Patescibacteria group bacterium
ATCATTTACAATTTGAATCCGGTCCGCAATTTCCGGACATAGAGCGCGCACCTCTGTTGCTTGCTCAAGTCCCGCGCATAGAACCAAGGAAAACACTGTCAAGTCGCCGATGTTACTAACATAGCGGCTCATGTGCTGTTCTAAGCTGAATCCGCGTTTCCTTAATTCAAGAGCTGCATGTTCATTGATACGTTGGCTCGTGGATTCTTTTATGGTTCCAGCACTCTCAATAGAAACGCCATTTACCCCGAGTTTCTTCAGTGAGTGTTGGAGAATTGCTTGCATCATAGGGGATCTGCACGTGTTTCCACTGCAAACGCAGAGAATTTTTCTATTCACTGTCTAACCCTCCTTCTTTTTCTTTGTTAATTTTTTTCTTTATACATTATAGCATGTTATGTCGATATCTGTCAAATTTCAAAACTCTGCGCTCCGTGGTATGCTAGTGTTAGACAAGGAAACATAGCGACAGAGTTAGAGAGCATTATGAAGACACGATATTTCAACACGGCGGAGTTCTGGGCGCGCGAATGGAGGCTACCTTTGTTTTGGTTGTCGAGTATCTCTGGCAACAATTCCCTGAGTCTTTATAAGAATTCAGTTGTTCATTTATACTACTTGAATAAGAGAGAAATAAGATCTTCTCGGTTGGGGTACAAATTTTTCAGTAATAAAAAGAATGTAGATAGATATGAGAAGAAAGTCGGGGAAGTCATTTTAGAAATAAAAGCAATACGGTTACGATACGACAAAATTAAATTAGGCAAGCTTTCTAATGTAGATGTAAGAAAGGAGCTGTTCGCTATTTTGCGTTTTTTGAATAAGTATGGCGAGGCGTACTTGAAGACAGAGGCGGTATATTTGGAAAAATTTGCCGATGCGTCCAGAACGTACGGCCCTGTTTTGAAAAAGCTTGGGGATCTGCGCTTTTCTTTAAGGAAGAAGGGAGAGCCGGTTTTTTACATTTTACTGGGCGTTTTATTGAAAGAGATTGCAAGAAGATTCAATTTGAAATTTTCGGATTTGCTTTTTTACACCATTAATGAACTCAAAAGAACATTCAGTGGCAAAAAATTACAAGAGAGAGTTACTCAAGATAGAAAAAGAGGATATGCTTTACTATTTCTAAGGAACAAACAAACCTTATTAACAGGTAAAAAGTTCAAAGAATTATACAATGAGATAATACTTTCAAAGCCGAAGATAGAAGAATTACGTGGGTGGGCTGCCATGAAGGGGAGTGTGAGTGGAAAAGTTCATTTGATTCTGCATAGGAGACGGGACATTTCGGAAGAGGTTGCCGCATTCAAGAGAGGAGAGATTTTAGTTACGGAGATGACCAGACCGGACACGGTTTTGGCTTGTAAAAAAGCAGCCGCAATACTAACTGATGAGGGCGGGGTTACAAGCCATGCAGCTATAATTTCAAGGGAGTTCAAAATTCCTTGTATCGTCGGCACCAAAATTGCCACTCAGGTTTTGAAAGACGGTGATTTAGTCGAAGTGGATGCGGATAAGGGGATTGTGAAAATATTGAAGAAAAAATAAAAATAGGCTATCAGTAGCTAAGAAATTTTGTCAGTGGTAGGATTGTAAAGAGATTTTTGCATACGTTTTTAAGCTGATTACAACATTGACTAAAAAGTAAAATATGGAATCAGAGAAATTTTTAATTAATCAGGAAAGTAAAGAAAAAATAAAAGAGTACTCTTTGTCGGTGACTTTAACACGCCATGGCGTAAAAGAGGGCATGGATAGTGGGTTATCAGAGGAAGGCAAGATTGAGACAAGAGATTATTATATGGACGTTTATAGGGGCGTGCCAATTGACGAAGGCGTCGAGCGAGAAGTTGTGAGTTCTTCAAAAGACCGCGCGATTGAAACCGCGGATATTTATCAAAAAACGCTTACTATGATGCATGGTACAAAACAAGTCTTACCTAAAATTGACGACAGACTTGGAGAGAGCAATGCGGCAAATTTTGCTGAACAACAACCGGAAAAGGAGAGAGAAAATTGGTTTAAAAACTGGTTAGAAAGCGCAGAAGGAAAAAATGCCGTGCGAGGTTTTGTAGAATGGCTATTGGAAAATATTCATAATCAGCAAAAAAATGGTGGTAAAAAAGATATAGACGCTTTTTCACACGCTCCCCTTATGGCTGGGTTCATTATTGAACTTGAAAAAAGGCTTGGTATTAATATATTAACTACAAAAGGAAGCGGGGATACGTATTCCAGAAAGAATTTAGCCGGCTATGATTCTAAAATGGGCAACCTAACAAATATTAATATACTCACTTCTTCTGAAAACCCGGATTCAATAAATCTAATATACGCAGGGAAAACATATAAAATTCCCATTGAAATATTAAGGGGTATTATGATTTAAACAAGTATGAATTATGATAATTTGAAAAAATTGGAGTATGTATACATAGCCGATCGAGAGGCGTCTTTGCTTTTTCATTCGTTGTTTATAGAAAGCTACAAAAAGATTTTTACGGAATTCGATCTCACAGAGGCCGGAAAATATTACACGGATAATACTGCACTAGTAGCACACGGCATGGTTGTTTCAATGTATAGAAATAAAACATCCATGGCTAAGGCTGCTTTATTGATGAAAGATAAGTTTACTAAAAATCAAAAACACCTTGAAAATTTATACAATATTGCCTTAACTAAAGCAGAAGAAACTGATAAGAAAATTATTAAAATCAATAATGAGATAGAAAGCAATAACTCCGATTTTTTAAAGGTTTATTCAAAATTGAGACAACTTTTTGTTGATTATTTTGGTATCCAAGTCTTTCCCTTGTTAATTGAGCGGGCATTTGCTCAACTTACTGACAACAATGAATTAGGGAGTCTTGAACCTATTCTTGTATTGTGGAGAGAAAAAACACACGGCGTTCAAAATAGACTAGAGACGGTCTTTGAAAAGTTTTTAAATGTTGTAGGTAAAAAAATAAAAGCGGATCCGAAATATTATTCTGCTACTGAAATTTACGAAATGCTTAACGGGTTATCAAAAGTAGATGATTCTATAATTAACCAGAGGAAAGAGATGTATCTAATGATTTGGAACTGGGATAATGGCATACCGTACTCCGTTTTTACAGATGACGGAAGCTTAAATTTTGCGAGATTTTTAGAGAAAAAATGTAAAGATACTTCAGATAATAAAATATTCAAAGGCAGATCAATAAATAAAGGCATCGTAACCGGCAAGGTTTATATTATTTCTAAAAAAAAAGATTTTAGGAGTATTCCACCGGATACAATAATTGTGGCTAAAATAGTCGAATTAGATGATTTTGCATATTTACCAAATAGCAATATC
>JBBTVZ010000041.1:3353-4829 GCA_038062995.1 Patescibacteria group bacterium
TATCGCGGGGGTAGTAACAGAAGAGGGTGGTATTACCAGCCACATTGCGATTAGGGGTAGGGAATTAGGAGTTCCTATTATAACTGGAGCGAGGGGAATAATGAGTTCAATCAAAACCGGTGATTTAGTCGAGGTGGATGCGGATGAGGGGGTTGTCAGGATTTTGAAGAAGAAATGAAGCTATCTCGACAGAACATAAAATGGCATGCCATTAGCAAACGTGGCAGAAACCATGCCGTGTTTATAATTGACACAATGGTTAACGCCTTGGCGCAGAGATACGACAAGAAGGTTTATGGCGTAGACCTCGTTTTTAAGGAGTATAGGCAGCTTGATAAAAAACGGGAGATATCCGAGCACGATTATCAAGCCGTGGTAGATAAGTTGCTTTACTGGGCGAGTGACAATCCGGAGATTATAAAAAGAATTCCAAGTATTTCTCTTAAACTAATTAGCGCGCTTGATAAAAAGATACGCGGTTGGCAAAAAAGTAAGCCGTGGAAATCAAGGAAAAACTGGGAATATCTTATTGAAGATTTTTTTATTCTAGTTTCTAAAATCTGGTGCGGAGCACTAGGTTACTCATACATATTTCTCGGCGAAAGAGTCGCTCCGTTATTCATTGACGAGGTAATTAAACTTAGTAAAGGAAAACTAAGTGCAGAAGAAGCTATGTTTCTTCTGCAACCAAATGAGCAAACGGAAATGTCACGCTTTACGCGAGAGCTTGCGGATTTATCCGCACTTTTGAAAAAGAAGAAAATGGTATTAGTTGCTAAAAAACTCAAATTTCTAAAAACAAAATACGGTTATCTCGGGAGATACTATTTCCATGGGTCCGGATATGATGAAAAATCACTTCTTAGTCTGGTCAATAAAATTACAACTAAGAATCCAGCGGAATCCGCAGTTGTTAAGAAAGGAAAACGCATAAAACTTACGCCGAAACTAAAGACACTAGCCGAAGGTTTTCGTAGATACGCGCTTATGTCAAATAAAGCAGATGAAGCTGTAAATAAAGGCATAGAAACATTGCAGCCACTGTGGCATGGAATTGCGGAAGAGTTTGGCATTAAATACGAGCACGTTGCCAATATGCGTGCAGCGGAGATTATTGAGTCGCTAAAAAGCCGCCATTTAGTTGTAGATAAATCTGAACTATCAAGAAGAACAAAAGACCATTTATTTTGGCTTCACAGCGGCGAGATTATTCTTGATACGCGGAAACTTTACAAAAAAGAGCTTGATTTGGAAAAGAAAATTGATTCAGTAGAAATCACTACTATTAAAGGGCAAAGTGCCTCCGTTCGAAGAAATGTTATTGGAAAGGTTAGGATACTTCACGCTTCAAAGGAGATTTCTAAACTTAGGAGCGGGGAGATACTGGTTACTACTATGACAAACCCAGAGTTTCTGCCGGCGATGCAAAAAGCCGCTGGATTTGTAACGGATGACGGTGGCTTGTTGTGTCATGCC
>JBBTVZ010000042.1:0-4204 GCA_038062995.1 Patescibacteria group bacterium
TGAGTCGCGACAAAAAAATTCATACTTGCCATAGGAAACAGCGTCAAATTGCAGTCGGCCCATCTCCCCTTTTGATACTCTTTTGTACGAGCCAAAATCTGGCAGGAAAAAATCATAAGCGTTATCAACGGCTTTCAGCCTTATATCAACCGTGTCGCCCTCATTTACAATGATTGTTGACGGCACATATTTATTGTTATTTCCTTGGATTTCAAAAACGCGCACAACGTATGAGCCCTGCTTGTCTACGCTCGCAGGCACGGCAACTCCTGCCGGCGTTGATGTCGCGTCTTCTGGCGTTTTTATATTAATTGACAGTTTTTCTCTTGTGCCGCCTTGGACACTCGGGAGAGCGTCAGCGCTCCATGGACGAAACTTATCGAGGGGGAGGTTTTGTGATTTATAGTATCTCCAGCCGAAGTAGCCAGCGGCGAGCGCGACTACACAAAGTCCTATGATAAGATCTCGTTTGGTGGAAGGATTCATAGTTATGTTTATTATAGCAAATAAATTTGAATTATGAATTATGAATAGTGAATTATGGACTCACAGAAGAAACCATGGAATAGGAAATTCCGAAAACCATTATTCATGATTCATACTTCATTATTCATCTTCAAATTCAAAGGAACTTTACCTGATAGCTCAACTGCAGGCGGTCAAAAAATGGCGTTGTTTCGGGGTCGTTATCCGGCGTGAATTTTACTCTCCAGAGAAGCCGCTGGCGATTTTGCCCGTTAAAAATGACATCTTGCCTCAATACTGCCGGCTCCCATACTTTCCCGTCACTCGAGAGGGAGAATTCAAAACTCGCGCCGGAAGCCGAGAGGTCAACTTCTTTAATATTCGCCGTTCGCAATTCCGCGGGATAGTTATTGATATTCGCAGATGTGATTGTTCTTATCTCGCTTTTATCAAATCCATTGTCTTTTACCTCCCACCATTCTATATTTCCCCCGCGTTCCGTTTTCGCGTGTAATATTATTTCTCCTGATTTTACAGATGATACAATAAACGACGCCTTTGTAGTATTTTGTAACGACTCCAGCAGGCGCGTAAGGTCTATGACGCCTTGAATTTTTTCGGTTTTATTCTGAAAAAGCTTTATAAGTTTCGGGTTGCCCGGCGTCAGGCTGAAAACGTACCACGTAGCTGATGAGGCGCGCCATCCTTCGTCTGACTTCGGATGGGCAAGTAGAATCACAGGCTGAAAACCGTCCGCCATTATGCGGGGACGAAAAAAATATGACAGATCTTCTGGTTCCCTGCCGTCGCGGATACGATACGCAATTCCTTCATACGCTCCATAAATCGCCAACCAATCATTATCAGAACCTCCGAACCCTAGTGTTCCTATATATTGGGAGACGAACGGATTTCCGTCGCCGCCGAATACCTTATTCCAGCTTTTTCCATCAACCCCGTTAGAAATTGCGCCCGCACTTGGCGCGCCCGAAGGGCCTATGGGCGGGCTATTTCTAACGGGGTCAAAATAAAAACCCCATCCTTCATATTTGCCGTCGTCGCGCTTTACAACAACACCAAGAAGCAAAAGAGTGTCTAAATTTCCAACGGAGATATTTACCAACTGTTTGCCCTTAATTTCCGCCGGAAGCGCGAGCGGATTACCTTGAAATAAAAGCTCAAACTCGCGCTGTGAAAAACATTTACTTCCCGCGCACCGCACATCTTCCCCATTTGGCCCGCGTTCAATAAACCTCCCGGGTGGCGTCGCTATCTTTTGTGAAGTAATGACAGGAGGAAACAAGAAAGCGGTAGAAGACCTGTCTTGATACATTGTCGTTCCGGACTGGTCTATCCATCCTACGCCAGAAAAAAGGTCTGAAAAACTCGATAGCGTGAGATTTTCTTCAATATTTTTTGGAACAATAACAGGCGGTTTTGGTGATACTTTTTCTTGTGTAATAGGTTTTTCTCCAAATTTAACAGTAGGTGGTGTATTAGAAGCAGGAGATTGCGTTTGTTGAATCGTCTCGGTAGTTTTTAAGTTCGCAAAAAATTGTTGTCTTAGTTTTGTTTCAAGCCATGTCCTTAAATTTTTCGCGCCCCAAATAACCATTATCGCGAACAATAAAACAAAAACCATCGCTGTAAATGCAAGACCGACGTTGGAAAAGATTCTATGAAGTTTTATATATTTTCCAGATGTTGGTTTCATGGGGAAATTTTCACAAAGAGCAACGCTAAATAATTTTTAATTTTTAATCAATCTTAAAGTTTAAATCCAAATTACAAAATGTGTCTAATAATTATCAATTTTCAATTTACAATTTTCAATAAAACATCAATGATACAATGAATCATTTTTTATTCTTATCCAATGAAGAGGACACTTTCTGAAAAATCATGGTTAGCTCTTGTGCTTCTCTCCATAATTCTTTTACAGGGTTCTTGTCAGCTACGCATTGTGAAATCATTCGTAGCCAGTGTTTTGTTTCTTGAACTTCTTTTTTACAAATGAAAATTTTATTCCTAAAGTCTTTTCGAGAGCTTGCGCCATTCGCTTCCATGTAATTTGCGCCAACACTTGTACCAGAACGAACCAACTGGCTTATTATCGGTTTCGTAACCGTATCTTGAAAAATGGACTTACAAAGACTGATGATTTCTTCGCCAAATTTTGCCGTGCGTTCTTCTAAATCGAATTTGTTTGAGAATTGACTCATTGAAAATTCAATGGAAATTGAAAATTGTAAATTTCTTCTATTGCACCACCATCGTCCCGGCCTCTCCTCTTCCTTTATGCCCTGGAACATCGCAATAGAACGCGTACTCGCCGCGCGCCGGCGTGATAAATGGAATTTCGCGCGTTTCATTCGGACCGATACCGACCGCAATACCGGAGAGCGCTGAACTGTCAAATTTAAAAACGTGCGTTTTCGCGTCAGCCGAAGTAATTGCGAGTGTTACCGGAGTTCCTGAATTTACTGTAAACACCGCCGGCAAGAAACCAGATGAAGAAACTGAAATTTTAATTGCTTCCTTACTCGCCGATTCTTTCGAAATCGGATTTGATTGTTTTGGCGCTTCAGGAGAACCAGGAATTGCATTAAGTTTTTTACTTACAAGCTCTTCCATTTTCAATTCCGCTTCGCTTTTCTGCGGTATCGTTGTTCCATTACCATTCGCGTCTGAATTATTTTTTTCTGACGGCGCGACAAGCTTTCCAGAACCCGTGATACCAAAATAAATTAGAATAATTGCGGCAATGACGCCGATTGCAATCCAGATTTTTGAGTTGTTTTGTTCCATGGAATTTGATGAATTATGAATAGTGAATTATGGGGTTTCTGAATTTCAGATTCCATTATTCATTATTCATACTTCATTATTCAATTCTTATTTCACTACCATCTTCCCCACAAGACCTTTAGCAGCGTGGCCCGGAATTGCCGAGCGAAAATCGTAGGTGCCTGCCGCTGGAGCTTTGAAGTTCATGACACGCGTCTGTCCGGGGCCGATTCCAACAGTTACCGCAGATAATTCCGGAGCTTCAAACGCAAATAAATAACTTGAACTGTCATCGGACGTTACCGCAAGCGTTACAATAGTTCCCGAATGAACCTCAAACGTGGACGGCGAAAATCCTTTTAATGACGCGGAGATTTTTATCGCTGATAACGGAATATTAGTTTCACTGGTTACTAAAGATTGCTTTGGCGCATCGGCGGAGCCCGGCATCGCATCATTTTTTGCGATTTTTCCTGATTCGGTGATTACTTCTCCGCCCTTAATCTGACTGATGCCCGGCAATGCGATTTTTGGCGTTCCAGCGATTACTCCTCCGGGTGCGTTGGTTTCACCGCCGAAATTATTTATTGCTGCCGGAGCGCCCCGCATAAAAATAATTAGCGCGATAACGGCGACGGCGGCGATTATTCCTATTACTACCCATATAAGCGTTGTTTTATTTGTTTCCATGGCTTCTCTTATTATATTTTATTATTTTCCATAATTTGTTTTATTATACACCATTGTTCGACTTTTGTTTGCAGATGGTAATTTATGGTAATTGATTGTAATTAGGTGGTAATTAGTCGTAAAAACAATTAATCTCTACTTCATCTTAATATCACGTCACTTCCTAAAATTACATCACTGCCAAACATTATTTCTTGCGATTCACCGGTTATAAACGACACATATGACCCATAGCTTGTACCAGCCGAATTTGTGGCGAAAG
>JBBTVZ010000043.1:0-1229 GCA_038062995.1 Patescibacteria group bacterium
AAATATTCCGAAATATTATTGAGTTGCTCTTTTATTAATGCTTTGTTTTCGTCCATGTTATTTTATGGTTTTGGTGATGGGGCTGGCGGTGGAGGAGCTGGAGGCGGAACGGGTGGCACTGTAGATGGCGCCGTAGAAGTAGTTCCAGCGGCTTCGTCTATTTCCTTCTGACGCTTTCTTGCCGCTTCAGCTAATTCTTCTGTTGCGCTTTTTCCCCTAGCTTCTTTTCTTACGGCTCTAGCCGCCGCTTTGTTGCCCTGCAATGTTCCTAGTTTCCTTGCGATAAGACCGCCAGCCAACCCTCCGGCGATAACCCCGATTGGTCCGCCAATTGCGCCAATGGTAGCCCCCAAAGCTCCCCCAGTAAGTGTTTGTTTAACTCTGCCTTCCTCTAATCGTTTGGCATAATCTCCCTGCCTCTTTTTGGCGGCGTCTCTTATATCCCTCCATGTTTCCTCGTCTTTTTTCGCTTGCTCTTGGAGTAATTTTGTCGCTTCAGAATAATTTTTATTTTCCATGACTTCTTTATGTCTTCCAAACACAAGATTATGGGCCGCTTTTACATCGCTCAATTTTCTCTCTACCGCCTCAAACTCTTTTCTTGCCGCTTCTTCTTCCACTGCGCTTCCAACTCCAGCTAGATTTGCCCTCTTTTCCTCTTCAAATTTTTTCTTCTTCTCCGTCAAATCTTTTTCTACACTTGCCACTTCTTTTTCTTTCTCTTCTTTTTCTCTCTTCACATCTTTTTCCTCCGCTTCCCTGGCGGCGGCAAACTTTGCTTTGCTACCTCCCTTTCCATCTTCGCCTTCATATTTTTCTTTAAGCATCTGCGCCTTTTCCTTTTCTTCTTCTGTCTGCCCAAAGGCCTCCTTGGCGTATTTAGCTTTAGCTTTGGCTTTTTCTTCTACCGCTTTAGCAAATCCTCCTCCGCCAGTCGCTTTGCCTATGCCACCCATCAAATTATCGGCGCCCACGGCTTTGCCCAACTTACTTTCTCCAACGCCTCGCACATCAAAACTGCTTTTGGCCGCCCCTCGCGCGGTTGCCAATGCCATTCTTGCGCCAACATCTCCCCTGGCGGCCCTTTCTCGCAAGGCCGCATTATTGGCTACCATATTTGCCCCTCTGCCTAATATGTTTCTCCCCGCAAGAGCCGCGCCGCCCATCGCGCCCGTAGCCACGCCGCCGGCGATTTTGCCAAAGCCAGCCGTGCTGGAGGCCATTTTTTT
>JBBTVZ010000044.1:0-2723 GCA_038062995.1 Patescibacteria group bacterium
TTTGTCTACTCCACGCTTAAGAGCTTTGCGCGCCTCTTCATTGAATAAAATTTGTTTTGCCATAAAATTTTGACTTATAACGTATAACTGATAACACATAACAAAAGAGAATCCTCTCTCCGTTATTAATTATTAGTCATTAGTTATTTGTTATTAGTTGATTATTCCTAAAATATCGTCTTCCTCGACCAAAAATAATTTTTTCTCCCCGTCTTCCATTTTGTTATCGTCCGACCATGGCTCTTTAAAAAGAATCTTGTCACCGATTTTTACCGACATCGGAAGCCTGTTCCCGTCATCCGATAGCTTTCCCGGACCGATTGCGATTATTGTACCCTTGCTCTGCTTTTTCTTTTCCGCAGTATCTGGAAGCACAATGCCCGATTTTGTCGTTTTGGCATTGTCTTCCTCAATTAGCTCGATTAGCACGTGATTTGATAGTGGCTGTAACATATTTTGTTGTTTTATTAGTTTAGCAGTCCCGACCCCTGACTGCTAATAGTGTTATCCAGTATAGCTATCATAAATTCGCCGTCAAGAGCCGGCCTAAACTATAAATGGACACTGTTATTAAGCTTCCAGTGCAGATTGTTTTCCCAAATAGATTCATAATAACCTCCCTTTTGTTTGTTAAAAACGAAAAACATCTAGAGTTGCGCTGCATGATGTTTAGCATGTTAATGTCTCATTCGTCAACTTCGGGTTACCCTTTCCATAATTCATTATTCCATGCCCGTCTGAATCCGCCAGCTAGGCGGAGAAGGAGGGTTTATTCATTATTCATTTAGGGTGTACAATGCCATTGATGAGCATTCTGCTTAAAAACTACGCGCTGGAGAGCTTAGTCGGGCAGGCATACCGGTTCGCTGAGGAGGCGCATCAGGAGACAAAACGCGCGAACGGCGAGCCGTATTTTACGCATTCTGTGAGCGTCGCTGAAACGGTTCATGAATGGGGACTTGACGAAGAAAGTGTAGCGGCGGCATTACTCCACGATGTAGTGGAAGACACAACACATACGATTGCCGAAATTGAAAAACATTTCGGGCCGGAGGTGGCGTTTCTCGTGAGCGGGCTTACAAAACTTACCGAGATGCATTACTCGGAAAAGCAAACAGAAATAGAGAATTTCCGGCGGTTTATAATTTCCTTCACCCGCGATTTGCGCGTCGTCATCGTCAAGCTTGCCGACCGTCTCCATAACATGCAGACACTCCAGTTTCTTGATGATGAGAAACGAAAGAGAATCGCGTGGGAGACGGCGGAGATTTATGCTCCGCTCGCTTACCGGCTCGGCATGCAGAAACTTTCAGGAGAGCTCGAAGATCTCGCATTCCCCTACACGCACCCAGATGAATACAAGTGGCTCACTGAAACCATTAAGGATTCCTATGAGAACCGGCTTACGTATGCGTTTAAGGTAAAACCAATTTTAACAAAGCTGCTTGTAAAACACGGCATCCGGCCGTTTATCGTTGACGCGCGCGCGAAACGCCGCGCGAGCCTTTATAAAAAACTTATGCGGCTTGGTATGGACTTTGATAAGATCTACGATCTCGTCGCGCTCCGCGTTGTTTTGAATACCGTTGAAGAATGCTATGCCGCGCTCGGCGTCATTCATCAAGCGTGGCCTCCGCTTCCCGGAAGATTCAAGGATTATATCGCGCGGCCGAAACCAAACGGATACTGCAGCCTTCACACGACCGTGTTCTGTATTGACAACCGAATTACGGAAATTCAAATACGCACGAAAGAGATGCATGAAGAGGCGGAGTTCGGCATCTCGGCGCACTGGGCGTACCAGCAGGCGCGCGGCGGGAAAAATCCCAAAAAATGGGCGGGTGTAAAAAACCGGCGGGAGCTTTTGTGGGTGCAACAACTTCAGAACTGGCAGAAACATTTTGGAAATCAGGAGGATTTTCTAAAGTCCCTCAAGGTTGATTTCTTTAAGGACCGGATTTTTGTCATTACGCCGCACAACGACATTATTGACCTCCCCGCCGGCGCGACGCCCGTGGACTTCGCCTATAACATCCACTCAGACATCGGTAATCAGTGCAGCGGGGCAAGGGTAAACAGCAAAATTGTTCCGCTTGATTACGAGCTTCAATCAGGAGACATTATTGAGATAATCGTCCAAAAAGGAAAAAAACCGTCCGAGGATTGGCTACGGTTTGTAAAAACCACCGAGGCGCGCGAGCACATTAAAAGCGCGCTTAAAATCAGGAGCGCGGCGAAAAAGCGCGAGCCATACCTTCAGTTCACCATAATCGGGCTTGAGCGCACCGGCTATCTCAAAGATATCTCTGAGGCGTTTGCGAGTATGGGTGTAAATATCAATTCCCTCACGAGCGGCGTCGGACCCGGACCAACGTTTGCGACTATCACCGCGCGCGCCGACATGATGCCGCGCAGTAAAATAGAAAAACTTCTTATTAAGTTCAGAAAGGCCTCCGGCACGAAAGAGGTGGAGTATAGGGTAGTAAGATAGGGGGCGTTAAGAGCTAGGATTTAGGAATTAGTCCGCCGGCTGGCGGATGGTTTTAGTAGGCACTAGGAATTAAGAATTTTGTTCTTTCTCTTCCTTTTTTGGAACTTCATGGCTTTTTGTTTTTTCTCTTGTCGCCAGATTTTCAGAAAATATTGCTTTTTTGTCCGTTGGAGAAACTGTAAAATCCATGCCTAGTTTCTGTAAAAATTGCATTCCTAATAAACAGTCTTCT
>JBBTVZ010000045.1:0-24980 GCA_038062995.1 Patescibacteria group bacterium
GACAAGGCCCAGAGGCATACGAGAAGTGCGCTTCAATGATTGAAGCGGCTATGGATAAAATAAGCCGCACCCTCAAGTGATACTGCAACAAAAATAATGAGCCCGAAAAAGTTTCGGGTTCATTTTTTTAATATCATCACTATCCCCTTGTCCGCATCCACTTCAACCAGGTCACCGTCTTTCAAAACCTGGGTGGCGACTTTCGTTCCTATAACGCATGGCTTGCCGAGTTCGCGGGCAACGATTGCCGCATGGCTGGTAATGCCCCCCTCATCAGTAACATACGCAGCCGCCTCGTGCATCGCCGGCAAAAAATCAGGCGTAGTCATTGAAGTCACGAGAATATCCCCCTCGCGGACGGTGTAGAGCAGTTTTTTACTGAGAATTACTTTCACTTTACCTTTCGCCTTGCCTCCCATCGCCGTCTGGCCTGTTAAACTATTAGCTGATCGAATCTCATCTTTCTTGATTGCCAGTCCGTGTTTTGATAAAAAGTCCTCAAGTGAGATATCTGTAAATATCTCGCCTTCAAAAAAAATGTAATGATTTGACCTACTAATCAAACTTTTCTTACTCGGTATATTCCCGCTTTTCACCTCTTCTATTGAAATAAAACACGCGAGCTCACCAAGTTTAGGAAAAAGTTTTATAAGAGTGCCCCGAACGATTCTATCCGTGTCTTCGAAATAAGCGTTTGATCTTTTACGAAGCTCCAATGTCAGCTCTTTTTGCTTTTTTGAAACACGTTCTGACGGTAGTTTTGGTATAAAGTAAGACATTGACACACCACTCCATCCCAAGACAGCAAGCTCCCAAAAATCAATCAGCTCCTTGGAAGACTTTAGAGCTTTGCGTTTCCGCCAAATTGGTTCCAATTTAGTCAGGTGCGATTCGTAGTCGGAAATGAACTTCGAAAGAAAATGTTTGTTCTTTAAAGCTCGAGATATGTTTACTTCAATTTCTTCAAACCTCCTTGGGTCGTAGTAAACTTCAGTCACTGTACCATGAGCGTTTAGAATAAATGACGGTGCCGCACTACCGATTAACCACTTCCAAAAAACGCGCTGATTTTGGTCCCAGACCTGAAATGCCATAAGACAACTATCTCTAACATAGTGTTTCTCAAAAACGCGGATTGCCGATAAAGGAACATTTTTTTTCTCGGTCAGGGTCGTAATCGGCCTGCTCTGAACAACATAAAATTTTCCTTTTTCCCTCGCCCATTCAACGTCTACCGGAAAACCGTAATGGCTTTCTATTTTGAGCAGCAAATCTGAGAACTCCAAAATTTCCTTATCTGATAAAACTTGTCTTTTGCCTTGTGTTTCAGGAATATCGCGCCACTCATTCGCGACTTGTCGTGAGCTTGCCGAACGATACAATCCTCTTGTTTGTGTCTGGACATTTTTATCAATAATCCTGCGAGGGTTTTTCTCAACAACATAGGAATCCGGCGTGATTTGCCCGGAAACGATGGCCTCACCGAGACCAAACCCCGCCTCAATAATTAATTGATTTCTATCCTGCGTGACTGGATGAACTGAGAAGGCAATGCCGGACGTATCGCTTTCAATCATTTTTTGCACAACTACTGCAACGGAAATTTTTTGTTTATGCAGCCCTTTTTCAAACCGATAAAAGACCGCGCGCGGCGTAAAAAGCGACGCCCAGCACCTTTGTACGTTTTTCAACAAATTCTTCTCTGTAGTATTGAGATAGCTCTCAAGCTGGCCTGCCCACGCCGCGCTCGCAGAATCCTCGGCAGTCGCGCTTGAACGAACAGCAACATACTTCGCCTTAAGTTTCTTGAAAGACGCCCGAACCGCCCGCGCAATATCCTTCGGCATTTTCGCGTCTAAAATAAGCGCCTGTATTTTTTCCGATGCATCTTCAATAGTATGCATCTCTTTGTGATTGACTGTATGCAAAATTGAATCAATCTCAACATTCAAATCCGTCTCTTCTAAGAATTTTTCAAATGCGCCAGCGAGAACCACAAACCCGGGCGGCACCGGAATGCCCGCTTGAGTCATCTCGCCAAGCGACGCGCCTTTCCCGCCGGCTATCAAAATATCCTTTTTTGTTAACTCTGTAAAATTTTTAGTAAACATTTTAAAATTCATTTAGTTTTTATAACTTTTATGGTTCCCCTACCACCATGTATTTCCACTATGTCCCCATCTCTGAGAACTTCTGTCGCAATTTTTGTTCCAACAATACATGGTATTCCCAGTTCTCTACTAACAATCGCTGCGTGGCAAGTCATACCTCCTTCATCGGTAATCACTGCACCAGCTTTTTTCATACCTACGATATAATCAGGGGCTGTCATTGTAGTAACTAAAATTTCACCATAGTTTATTTCGTTAACTTCCTTCACAGATAAAATCACTCTAACTATTCCTCTAAAATATTTACTTTTACCATAACTAGCTACTATGCCTTGAAAAACACCAGTCTGCTTTTCTGATTTAGCACTATTTAATTCTTTCAAAATACTTATTCCTTTTCTTATATCTAAAATTCTTCCCCTATGTCCTTTATAATAGTTGAAATAGAAAACTATTGGCTTATACTTCCTGAATTCTATAATTTTTTTATACTTCTTATCTTCTGAAGCAGACTTTACAGATAGCCACTCGCTGATTTCTTTTGGTAACAAGTATCTCATTTCTTCGATCGACACGCCTTTTCTATTAGTAATCTCTTTTACAAGAATATCTACATAATGGTCAGCTAAAAAGTTATCTTTTTTTCTATCATCCTGTAAAATGATAAATGTTTCTAGTAACTTAATTAATTTTTGTGCCTTTCTGTCCATTAAGTATTTCTCAATCAACTCTCTTTTCTTGTTTACTGTCGATTTCTTATAATTTATAATTTCGTTATAAATCTTTCTACAATCTTTTCGGGACACTTTATTCAATTCTTCCTCAAAAAACTTTTTATCGAGAATTTGTGATTCAAGATAAGAATTATATATCCAGAAGTACTTTTTTGCGTGTTTTTCTAACAAAGTCTCTTTCTCTCTTGGCAGTTTATTCGATATTTTTATTAAATCCTTTTCCTCTTGCCGATAAAAAGTTAAATCAACTGGAGAGGAAAGAGTCGCAAAAACTTCGTTAAATTCATCTTTATTCTCGATCCTATTTCTCAAGGAACTTTGCAGCCATTTGTCCAAGGCAAAATTTATAAACTCTAAAGTGCCAGCTGGGATCCAATAATTAAAATAAACTGTGGATAAGTCATCAAAATTCTTTTTCAGCTCATTATTTGACAACTTATTTAAATCTATCTTTTCTATCTTTTTAAACATTTCGTAGAGCTTACTAGTAATTTTTTTGTAATCCTCTAGAAATATTTCTCTTTTCCTATCAATTAAAATATATTTCTTCGTGAATTTCTCACTTATTTTCATTAAAGTATCCATGTCGTTAATCCAAACAATTTTTTTATTATAAAAAATAGCATATCCTTCAGGCCAACAATAACCATATTTTTCTTTTTCGCCTTCAAACATCGAGAGCATTGGGTACAACAATAAAAGTATAGAACTATCTATTGGTCCCCATTTAAAAATGTTTTTTCTTAAATCAATCATATACTTAAAGTTAATCCAATGTCCGTTTTAAAATTTTTGATAAACATTGTTTTACTTTCTAACCCTTTTTTCTATGATTACAACGGTTCCGTGGTTAGCTCTCACCTCAATTTTATCTCCCGACTTAATCACTTTTGTAGCATTTCGCGTCCCGACCACGCAGGGTATTCCCAGTTCTCTTGAAACTATTGCCGCATGGCAAGTAATTCCGCCTTCGTCAGTAACTATTGCCTTGGCTTTTTTCATGGCGGGGAGATAGTCAGGCGTTGTCATTCCGGTTACCAGTATTTGCCCATCTGGTATTTTTAGGGCTTCTTTTATGTGCGTTGCTACAAAAGCTAATCCCGTAGCATACCCGCCGGACGCCGAAGACCCTTGAATGTCCTTGGTATTGTGTTTGTTTTGAGAAATTATCTCGTTGTGTTTTTTTACAGCTTCTGCCCCGCTAATTTTTAATTCCGTCTCATTCTCTACGAGATAAAGAAAACCGGAGTATCCTTCCTTAAATAATAGTTGGTTAGTTTTGCCGGATCGTAAAAAACTGGCTATTTCGTTTGAGTTGCACCACTCCAATGTCCCCGCTCTCAATTTGAATAATTTATAGATCTTATCCATAAATCTATATTCCCAAAAGTTTGCTTTCATCTGCACTTCTTTGCGAAAATCGTGGTATGCAACCAATTTGTCATATATTTTGAGCCAAACACTGAGATCCTTGTCCGAGGAAATCTTATATTCTTTTTCAATTTCATTCTTTTGCCGTTGGATATAAACCGCATACTTTAAAAGATTTGCGTACTCTTTTTCTATTTCCGTGTTGGCAATGGCTCTCTCGATGCTTTTTTTAATGTCGTCTCCTGACTTCGCCTCTGATCTTGCCCACCCTAAATTTGTCCACCAAAATCTTGACAAAATCTTGTTTATTTCCGACTTGAGCTCTGGGCCATTTCTTTTAATTTCTTTGTGCTTTATATCCAAAGCGATTTTCAAAACCATCATGTTCTCATCCGCCAAATAGGAAAGAGAACTTGGTGAAGTCAAAATACCATAGACTCTTGCAAACTCACTTTCTTTGAAAACGTCTCCGAGCTTCTCTTTTAAAATCTTTTTCAGTCTATACGTTATAGCCGACATCAGGAACTCATCGGTTGGATCAATGAGCATTGAGTAGCCGTACCAATCCGACATGAGTTTGGCGTACTCGCCGTAGATTGAGGAGAGTTTAGAGCGATCCAACGGAGTGTTCTTTGGCTCAAATTTGTTTAAAAAGTTTAGAATCTCCTCGGTTTTCAAATCGAAAGCATTGAGAAGCCGTTTTGAGTCTTCAGGTTTCGTTAATTTATTTATAATGTGTTTTCCCAATTGATATAATTCGTTTCTGTCGTAATACCAATAGCAATTCTGCTTCTCAAAATACGCCATGAATCTTTTCATCCCTCTGCCGAAATGTCTTTTAAATCCCGCAAACAAACCAGTCATCGCCGGCGACGCGATTCTATAATTAATGTCGTTTCTGATATATTCAGCCCAATCAACCTTTTCAGTTTTCTGAACTGCTGTTTTGGCAAAAGTAGAATTTTTACTCTTCATATTCCTTATAAATACTGTCTTATTTTTCAAAAGTTATTGTTGTTTGCTGACCATCTTCTCAAACTCCTCCCGTTCTCCAATAATTCTCTCCAGCAATTCCTTGCTTATCTCTAAATTTTCTATCCCGCCGTTAACCTTATACGTCATAACTATTTTCTGTTCCTTCCCCTTATTTATCACTTCAACATGAATACCATCAGTTTCTTTAAACCCGCCGCCTAATGAGCTAATAAATTCGTCTCTTTTTTCCTTGCCGCATGTTTCCTCTAAGATTCTAGCAATAAAAGGCTCAATGACTCCTGCGTGACTTCCTAAATATCTTTCTAGTTGGTTCCCAAACTTTTTGTAGTCGTCTTTTTCAGAAGCAATCCTGTTAAAATTATTGCCGATTACGGTGTATTTGTTGATAATTTCGGCGATGTTACCGGCAAGGCGGGAATACGTTGATGAAACTTCGTCGCCGAGTTCAATCGCTCTCTGATCGCTTTTCTCAAGCATATATTGAAAGTATTGCCCCACCTTGAAAGCTTCCACCACTTCCTTACCTTCCGGGCCGTCAAAATTATAATCCAACCTTTTATCCTCAACTAATTTTTTGCCGACTTTTATCTCCTTAGAAATCATCTTTTCGATCTCTTCAAGGGAGGCGTTCTCATTAATCTCCGGCAACATCACGCGCAAAGCTGTCTCCTGAGCCCTTTTCTTTGAGCTGCCAAAGCCAACCGAGACTTCTGCCTGAGGAGAAAGAGTCTTCCCTTTTTCCCGCGACATTTTTCTGCCCTCTTCAGTTAAGCGAAGTTCTTCATCAGTCTTTGTTTTATCACTTTCCTTTTTGCCATGCCTCATAATTTCCAAAATTACTTTGGTTTCTACTTGCCTTTCTCGTTCTGACGTAGAAGGTTTTTCTTTAAACATAGTTTTAATTATTAATTATTGGTTTGCTTTTTTAATGACCTTTACAATACCACTATTTGCATCGACCTCAACAAAATCATTGTCGTGCAAATCCCTTGTGGCTGTTTTTGTGCCGATAATGCACGGGATGCCAAGCTCGCGCGAAACAATTGCGGCGTGACACGTAATGCCTCCTTCATTAGTAACAATAGCGGCGGCTTTCTTTAAAATCGGAACGAATTCGGGCGTAGTCATATAGGTAACCAGTATTTCCCCCTTCTTGAATTTGTGGAAATCTGCTGTTCCGGGAATTATCTTCACTTTTCCCCTCACCTTACCACGGTTTGCAATTTGCCCCTTGATTTCGTTTACCACCAACGCTTTTTCTTCCCGAATGCCGCGTTCTTCTAAAAATCTGATCGCCTCCTTTCCTGTCATCAGCTTCAATTTTCCGTTATGAATAAAAACAACTGACCGCCTATACCTTTCTTCCAAAACATCCATCGGCACCATCTTTCCGTGCAAAAGAGCCGCTTTCATCTCGGATTCGAGAAGGCAATGAGCCAATCTCTGTTCAATCCCTAAACGGACGGCAATTTCTTTCATGAGCGAGTAGTTGAAATAGAAATGCGATATGGTAAAAATTTTCTTTTTGTAATCTATGATGAAGCTGTTCCAACGCAAGGCGTCAAACAGTTTCTGATGGTATGTGTCTATATTGAGTTCTTTCGCGATTTTATTTTGCCTCTCTTTCAAATTCTCGTAAGTCCGTTCAATTTTCCTAAGTTCCTCCAGTACTGTATTATTATTGACAAAATCCTTGAGCTCCTCCAAGAAGTATTCTTTCGTAAACAAGTAAGAGCCGTAGTTATACGGTACCCAATTATATCTCTCAACATGCCGTTCAATTTTTTTATTAAGCGACGGATGCTTCGTTATTTCTTTATTAATCTGCTCCAAACTTTTCTTGAAAAGCGCTTTCAAACTGGGTTTTTTAGAGATTTCCACGGCAATTTTTAGCAACTCTTCCTTTTCCTCTGTTATAAACGGCTTCTGTGGAGGAGTAATTAGAGTGTTAAAGTAATTGCCGAGCTGCTCTGGAGAAATCTTTTTATTCATATGTTCGCATAAAATTATGCCTTGCACGACTTTTGCATATAGTTTTTAAGATATTCATCCAATTCAAACCGTGCGCCAAAAGCGAACATTTCACCCCAAATGAAAAGGTTGAAGTATAATTTTGTATATTTTTCATAGTGTTCCCATAGTTCCTTATTACTCTTTTTATGCAAATCGCTATTGTAAAATTGCTTACAAAAGCTCAAAAATGCCGGCGTTAATTTTTGAAATTCCGAGACGTAGCGCCTTTGCACGGACGAATCTTTCCTTACCTTTTCAAAACATTGGTGGCAAAACTTTTCCCACCTCATGTTTGGTACGCACCACTTTGCACCATGGTCGGTGAATTCCATCGTAAGCGGAGAGAGCTTAACTCCGGTGCAACGACGAAACTGTTCGCTTGTACACACTCTAAGCATGGTTATAATAACAGGCGACATCGGCAACCAGCTTCCGAATTCCTGACCGACAGTAAATTTTTGCTTTGCTTTAGGCATAAAACTAGGAGTTAAATGATGCGGCTTTTTTCTTCAGATAATCGGACAAATAATCAGAGAGTTGAAACCTCGCTCCGAACGCAAACGCTTCTCCCCAAACATAAATATCTTCATATAAACTGATGTATTTCTTATAATCTTCCCACAATTCTTTATTGCTTTTTTCCCCACAGTTGCTCTTGTAAATATCGCGGCAAAATTTCAGAAATTTAGGAGTCTTCTTAACAAACTCTTTCACGAGTTTTTCTTGAAAACCAGGAGATCTTTTCACTTTCATGTAACATTCACTGCAAACATTGTCCCACTGGTCCTGTCTGACATAGTTCTTAAAAGAATCAATATCAGCGTCCAGAAGAAAGCTGGCCTCCCATATCACGCCTGTTGCTTCTTTAAAACAATCACTGGTAACGATTCTATAAAGAGTCAAAACAGCGGGCATTAATGGATATTCCTTGCTGGTACTTCTCTCTTCTACCGGAAACCATTTTTGTTCAGTTTTTACCATAGTGCTTTTACTCTTTTTCTCTTAAAACTTTCACTATCCCCTTGTCAGCATCGACCTCAATAAAATTTCCGTCTTCTATAATTGCAGTGCCGGCCTTAGTACCAACAATGCATGTGATTCCCAGTTCGCGGGAAATGATTGCTGCGTGGCATGTTATCCCACCCTCGTCAGTGACAACCGCAGCAGCTTTTTTCATAAGCGGAACAAACTCGGGTCTCGTCATGCTTGTTATGAGAATATCACCTGAATGGAACTTAGGGAAATCTTGGGAACTTAAAATAATTCTTGCATAACCTTTTACTACACCTTTATGAGCGACTGTCCCTTTTATATTCCAACCGGTCTCAAAGTTAAATATGGACGCGTAAAATTCTCTTTTTGCCTCATTAAAATCAACATATTCAATTTCCTCGCCGGTTTTCGCGAAATATACCACGAACCCACGCTTCCTCCTCGCTAACTCATCTTTAAATCCAGGTGATTTATAGCGGCCTGTAGTAAAATCGCTGTAAATTGTGTAAATAACGTCTTCCTCAAAATAGCCGAGTCTAGAGAACATCTCCCGAATGGCATTTGATAAGACGGTAATAAAGTGATAGGTCGATTCCTTTCTGACATCGCGCATCCAAATAGCTATTTTAATAAAATCATACAGATCTCTTGCGGTTCCAGAGAGAGCCCTGCGAAATTTATCAGACTCGATTTTGTTTATTGCAGCTTCATTCTGAAGTCTTCTCTGTTCTTCCTGTATATGTTTTAAGCCACCAAGCTCCTGAGTCATAACACTGGCGAGTTTCCTGCATTCGTTTAAAGGTGGCGCATAGAGATAGCTTCCGAAAATCCACTGGCTCTTATATTCATCTGATACGCTAAAATCAAGCAAATTCATGTTTCTTGTGAATACGAACGATTGAAAATCTACGAGTTGGCTAAAACGCATAAATTCCTCGAATTTTGCTTTTGGCGCAGGCTTAAGTCTATCAAAAAAATCCTCCGCGATATTTTTGTCTAAAGCTTCACAAAAAAGCGTGATCACTTGCCAGTCCCTAATCAGTTCAAACGTTCGCGTGATTAACTTTTCCAAGCGCTTATCATCAAGCCGTCGCAGACCGGCTGGCGGATTCGCGCTATAGATCTTGTTTATTTCTTCCTCATTCTTTCTAAAATCATCAACTTCAGTAAACTCTTTCCTATTTGTAAGATATCTTTTCAGCGCCTGCCGCGTTGATTCTCTATACTGATCAAAATTAAAAAATCCTACTCCCTTCTTCTCGCCTAGAAGAAGAGCAAGTGACCCAAAATCACCGGAGAAGTACTTTTTCAAAAGCGGAGAATATATGAGCAAGCACGCAGTTCCCCACACGAGGGAGGAAAAATTTCCCTCGTTCTTAGTTATTTCCTCTCCGCGGTTATCCTTTATAAACTTTTCTATTATCGCGTACCGCATTTGTAATTTTATTTTGGACGCGACAGAAAAACGGATATGCTATCTGCCCGCTTTCTTTTTGTTTATCATTGCAACCAGCCATTTTACATGAAAAACAAAGTCTTTCTCTGTCCTGCTGTTATCCTCGTAGCAGCGGGACAAACCTAAACGCGTTGCGGACAATACTTTTCCTCCACAAAACAACAAAACACGAAACATCTGGTTGCCAACCATGCCATTAACCGGAATAAGTAAATTACATCCATCCTCGACTGCTGGATTTAAATCAATCGACCAGTTTTTTGCGTTATATCCATCTTTCTTTAATTGTTCAACTATCCATTCCGCATCCTCATAAGTTTTATTCAGGATACCTACAACACCATCGCGAATGTGTTTTCTCCTTGGATACGTGTCATGCCGCTCCCCGGTAAAAACTGCTATTTTAGGTTCAATGCCCCAGGCCTTAATAAATTCCGCCACTCCTCTTGATATACGCAAACGCTCTTCCCTGTCCCAACCCTCCGGATTGCTTGCTGAACTTATAAAAAACTGTCTGCCAAATGGATCTTCTAATAAACCGGGCCCGAATGTGTATTTCTCTCCGGTAAGTTTTTCATACGTCTCATATGTTTTAAAATCGTCAATTGTGCCCCTGATAATCCCGTCAACAGCGTCGCTAGCCAGTATTGATGCAAGTTTCTCTTCCGGATTTTTGTCAATTACTACTTCAAATCCACTGATGCCTTTTATTGCATCATGACCAACCAACATAATATCAGCATACTTTTGCCCGTCTCTAAGACTCTTCAGAACTTCTTCATCGGGGCTCTGCAACCCAAATGCTATCTTCGGCTTACCCAGTTTAAGAAGTTCTTCAACCTTTTGGTTAAAAACTTGAAACGCTGATTTGTTGTCCATAGAAGAATTATACAACTTCTAGGTTGACAATGGCAATAGTGCTTGGAACAGAAATTACTCAGCTTTCCTTATTATTTTTACCAAACCATGATCCGCGTTCACATCAATTAAATCGCCATCTTTAAGCGAATTAGTAGCAACCTGCGTGCCTGTAATGCAAGGTATACTCAGCTCTCTGGAAACAATTGCGGCGTGGCATGTGATTCCACCCTCATCGGTAACTATTGCAGACGCCCTTTTCATAATGGGGATATATTCGGGACGCGTCATAGAAGCTACTATCACGTCCCCGTCTTCCATCTTTGAAAAATCACTCTGGTTCAGTATGATCTTCGCGGTTCCGATAACTTTCCCGGGAGAAGCGGTCGCTCCCTTAATTTCGGAAGCGGCGATGGTTTTCTCCAAAATGGCGAAGTATTCCCTCACAATAGGACCCGAAATAATCTCCGGCTTGGTCGTTTTCCCCGCGATAAACATCATGCCGGCGACCGTCCTCTTTTCAAGCTCAGACAATAAATGCTTATCCTTTCTAATAACCAGCGGAATTTCATGAGGAAGCGCGTACCTCAAAAGTTCGATGGCAATTCCAAGCTCTATTGATATTTTCTCAATCGTTTTTATGAGTATGTAGTTGCTGATCTGATTGTACTTCTTGCGGTCATCGCGATATGTAGTAACCCAATTAAAAAACTCCAACATCCGAACAGAATCTTTGCCTATTCCGTACTTAGTAATCAGTGCAGCTTTTCGCTTCCTGGTCTCCTCAAACTTTTCCAATCCCCTCGCTATTTCTTCAACCATGTTCTTGCCCGACAAGAGTTTCCCCAGCTCTTTAGAAAAGTATGTATTGCCCAAATATTCAACCTTCTCGTAATCATTTTTCAACCAGTAATAATCGCGGGAAAGATTTTTAATGAGATTTACAACTTCCAACGAGTGGATTCCCTTCTCCTTAGAAACCCTATGAATATGCACTAATTCTCTCTGACTCTTCTGAAAATGGGACATTTCATCTGGACTTAAAAGAATGTTCAAATCAGCTTTATCCAACTTCCCCTTAATAGACCCGAAAACAAAATTTATAATTTGACTTTCAAACGGATCGAGAAGATCAATAAAAAGCGAATTCTCCCAAAAGTTCATCGCCAATTCCAAAAACTGGTCGTACCCGTCAACGAATTTTTTAGAATCAACACTTTCTTTTAAAATTGCCAAGCCTGTCTTCTCCATTTCACCGACGGACGAATAAAAACCAGAGCTTAGCTTTTCAAAAAGCCGTCGTTGTCTTTTACATGCCGGAATATCTTTTTAACCTCCTCAAGCGTTAAAAAGTAATCAAAGTAGTGATAAAAGGTAAAACCTGATTCGTTTTTAGAAGATATCATAATATCGTTCGGGAAAAATAAACCGGATTTTTTAAACATTCTCTCGGACAACGCGAGAAAAGGCATACCAATACACAATGGGATACCTGCACCTGATTGCCTATACCATTTGATAGATTTCACCCGCTCTTTTGTAATCATGATAGTCCGTCGCCTATTTATGAAAACTATACAACGACTTGGGAGTAACGGCAAGAAGACAATTGATACGATTCACACAGATACGGCTAATAAAAAACGCCGAGTATTGGACTTCAATACTCGGCGGCATGGTAATTTTTATAATCGACTACAAACAAACAACTTCCCCATTTCTTATCAGCTCAACTTCCTCATTGTTTTCATGGATACCAACAACTGTAGGTGTTAGTATTACGCAATCAATGTGAATCGGGATATCATTAAAGTCAGGATCCTCTGAAGTAACGCCGTTAAAAAGAGAGTTTTTACCAAGAGCGATATGTACCGTTCCAAGCCCTTTTTCTGCCTCAAGTGAGGTCGGGGGCGACTCCCTTTTTCCATCCCTGGAACGTAGTGCTTTTGAATTCATTCCAAAAGAGAATTCTGCCACTCGGAAGGCATCGGCTACTGTGTCGTCGGGGTTCTTCGCCTTATATTCTTTATTAGCATTTTCAAGAATCGCGAATAACTTTTTTGCAGTTTCTCCGCCTTCTATTTTAGTCGCCACCCCGTTTTGGATGGTAATAGTAATAAGCTTGTCCGGAATTCCAAGCATCCCAATTGCTCCATTAACAACGAATACGCCACTTGTTCCAGCTAAATCTGCAGCGCCCCCGAACTCACCCGTTGGGAAATTACCCGCCATACCGGGCTTATTAACAGTGCTCTCCTTCATCAGTGACGGAACTTTAATATCAACCTCCATATTCGTCCCGTCGTTATTGGTTATTCTTACTCTTTCCACGCCCTCCATAATCTTAGCGAACTTTTCTATTCTTTCTGCCATCTCAACTGGGTCCTCTAGTGCTCCACCTTCGGTCAAAATCCTCGGATCTGTGTTCGTGATTGAGATAAACCTTGATTGCGATGGAAACTCACTCGATTTGTCCGACCTTCTTGCTTCAAGCATTTTGGTCAATTCACCTGAGCTATATTTTTCTCGCAAAGTTGGAAAAGCACCGGGAAGTTTTTTTAACAATTCACCAATAACTTCAGAACTGTGGTGCGGATGTAATAAGTTCACCGACTCTGGGGAATGAGACCTCGACATCGACGTAAGAAAAAGAATGGCGTCCGCGCCCAGCATTTTTTCGCCAATCGTTTTCCCTAATTCCTGAGCAGCGTGTTCCGTTCGCGGAGCGACTATCATACTGCAATCATCTCCGGCGATTTCCCTGCCAGCGTCAAATAGAGCCTTAATCATAAGTTCATCTGCGCCGGCATCCGTTACAATTAATAGCGTCTCGCCCTTTTTGTTGTCGGGGGACCTCTTGAGAGAGAGGGAATTAATTACATTCTTTGCCCCAATAAGCAACTTTTCATATTGCTCATTTCCTTTGGTTGGTTTTTCTAAATCCGGAACAATTCCCGGTTTTTCGTGACTGTTCATAAAAGCCTCCTGTTCGTTGTTTTGTTTGCCTTTGTTTTAAAAATCCTTTTTCAAGAATAATACATTAAAACGAAAAAGTCAATACTTGCTTTTTAACCGAGAACCTCGAGCTCTCTCAAAAACGACTCATAAATTTTAAGTGCTTCCTCCGCGTCGCGCTTTGAAACAACAAACCCGGGGCTGTGAACAAGCGCATTTCTGACCCGGTGCACGCGCCATAATCTTCCTAATATTGAGAACTCATCCGGATCAAGTTGATTTAATCTGTCCGCCATGGTTTCACCGGAAATTCCGACTCGCTTCAGGATATTATCAATGAGCGTATCTGCCTCGATAATTGCCATTGTGTACGATTGCGGAGGATTGGCATCAAATTTTTTCACAATGCCATTCCATTGCTCTTGAAGCGCCGGGTCCTTCGCGACTGCAAGCCTCCGTTCATAATGGCTTTGTTTCCTCCTAAAGTGCGGCCGGATTGCTATCGCCCGGAAGAAAAAGTAAACAATACCTACAATAAGAAGCGCGTCAAGCGCCGTGAAAGCGGTGCGCAGAAACGAGTAAACTGGATGTAATTGAGATATAAATACCTGCATAAGTTCACTTAAATTTTTCTATTTCTTCCTCGTCGCCAAAAATCGAGAGTCCAGCCGACGGACCGGCTTTTTTGCTTTCCATGCGCTTCATATGAGGAGCTGTGAGTACAAAAGACGTAGGCGGATGGAAAATGGTTGCAAGGCCCTCAATATTTAGCACGCTCCACCTACTTGCAAAATTGTAGTTGAAGAAATAAGAAGTAAAAATGCGTCCAATCATTGTCTCTGGAGGAACTTCCCGACGCCGGAAATTATAAAGAAAACGGTTTCTGCGATACTGAACTCTTGTTTTATAAAAAATTCTATTTAAGAGGGATTGGGTTTTCTTTATTGAGGATTGGGCCACATGATTCTTTCTGAACATATTAAGGTTCAGCGTGCCGTATTGATTGAATGTTCCGACAATCCCCTTATCAACGTATTCCCGTGCATAAACCTCTTTGGGGGCAACATAGAAAACTCTGATAAGAGTATTGAACGCCGGCTTCGAAATATTCCGCTCGACTGCTTCCAAAATCGCAGTTTTACCTGGCGAACGGATAATGGGGGTGAGTTTTTTTGCCTCGCTTGTTCCTACTTCTGCAACGGCTGGCGTCTGTAACTTCTCTAGCTCCTTCTTCGCTTCCTCTACCCAATCTGACCCGGCTGGAGCAATCAAGATCTGCAAGCATACAATTTCACCTTTCTTAACCTTACTCATCATTTCAAGCATGGAAGCCATCGGGTCAACCTGTCTCGCCTCCTCTGGTTCCTCAAAATTCGGATACGTTTTAATTGGATATGCCGGGCTCTTTGTAAGGACGAGTTCGGAGCCATAGATATCGAGGCCACGTTCATCAACCTCAATTATATCGCGCGGAAACTGGTTCGTATAATCTTCGGCTTCTGTAATTTCAATGTCGGGATAGTATGAGAAAAATGCCGCTTCAACTGCGTTTCTGTGCCGTTCCGGAGTTCTCGCAAAAAAACGGATTTCTCCACTGAAACTCACCAACTCAAGCGAGAACCACCTCGTCACTTCTCCTTCTATATATTTTTCAATCCAGTTGCCTGGAGCATTCCGAAGCGTATAAATCGCGATCAATGTCTGTTCCATAGCCCGTGGGCTCTTTTCAATCTCGCGCGGCATATGGAGCTCAAGTAAAACCCACGTGATTTTGCTTTCAAAATTTGTTTGCCGCACATGGAGTTCAAGATCCCTGAAAATCGGAAGGAGAATGAAAAACGTCCACAACCACCACGTGCTTGTAATAAAACCTAAAAGAAGCGCCGAAAGATTCTCAACCACGAAAAACGGAATAGTAACCACTCCTGCAGCAAAAAGCAAAACAAGCCACGATTCTTCTTTCTTCAAAAACTCGCCAATTAGGTCGTTTATTTCTTCAAAGAGATTTTTGAACATAAAGTAAAAACGCTTACATGCTTATATAGTATTATACAGTTTTTCAAATCACGGACAATCTTCCTCATCCGGAGTATAACAATTCAACTCCCAACTAGAGGGAGCTGAGGTTAAGCGATTAGAAAAAGAATAGAAGTGGAAAAATTATGCTTCGTAAATGTGATACTTGCCATCATCAAGCTTTTTAAAGTTCTTTTTGTTTTGAAGACTCAAAAGAATGGTGTTCTCTTTGAGTAACCTCTGTTCATTAACAAGCTTTACAACGCGTTCAGAACTAAGAGGACCACTCTTTTTTAGGAGCCGTGCGATTACCTCTTTTACTGTTCCTGGCTCGTATCCGTGTTCGCGAAGTCCATAGATTCCGCGCCCAACAAGAACAAACCTACCATCCTTAATAAGTTCATTATGCACTGTTTGAATGTGCGCCGAGTGGGTGTCAATTCCATATGAAGAAATAAACTTAGCGATATTTTCAAAATGAAGAGGTTTTCCATGCCTTCTTAAAACAAGGTATGCCTTATCGCGAATAGTCTTCGGTTCAATTTCCGGCCAATCACGAAGACCAAAGTCTCCAAAAACATTCTTCCCGAAATTCTTAGAAATCGTGATGAAATGCTGGGACGCAAAATTCGGAAACTCGCTAAGATACGCCTTTTTATTCAATATCTCTTCTTTTCCACTTGACTTAAAAAACTTCAAGACGAGTTTGATGAAGTCAGAAAATTTTTTCTTTGACTCTTCGTCAGAATACCAAAAATCGTGCATCTCGTCGGTTTCCTTTTCATAGAGAGGAGCCCCTCCGATAAGAAACATGAAAGCAAGCTTTTGTGGGGCGTTTTTTACCAGCCCAATCCCGCCCAAATCCTTTTCAATATCTTCCATAAACTCCTTATTTCTGCGGACGCCTCCGGCTTTCTTAAGCTTGTCTTTGACATCGCTAATAAATGAAGCTGCCGCCTCCTTTACCTGCGGAGTAAGTTTCTGAATCGCATTTTCCTCTATTTGGCGGACGCGTTCTCTGGTAATGCCAAACTCGTCCCCAATTTCCTGCAGGGTAAGACGTTCGCCATCTTTCAAACCAAAACGGCCAACAACAACACGGCGCTGTTTCGGGCTGAAATTGGCAAGTAACTGCGTTACAAATTGGTCTATGTTGAACTTCATATTACAGATGCTACTATAGCATACTCATATTTACGAGTCAATAGTTATCCACTGCCCTTTTTTCCACCCATAATATAAAGTAATGGGCTTGCTATGAAAATCGAGGAATAGGTTCCGAAAATGGTGCCAACAAGGATTGTAAGCACGAAATAAAAGAGCGACGGGGGTCCAAAAAAGATAAGCGCGAGCAAAACAAGGATAAGCGTAAGTGAGGTATTGACAGAGCGCGCGAATGTCTCACGGATGCTTTTTACAATAACGTCATGAAGCGAGAGTCCCCTGCCGCGCGAGAGAAGAACATTCTCACGAATCCTGTCAAAGACGACAATAGTGTCGTGCACTGAAAATCCCATCACGACAAGAAGAGCCACAATAAAATTCGTGTCTATTTCAATCCCGCTATGCCATCCTAAAAATGCGAGCATGCCAGCCGGGATGCTTACATCGTGAAACAACGATATGAGCGTCGCGAGACCGTACTTCCACGACGAAATCGGCTTAGAAACTTTCCTGAACGCATACGCGATATAGAGCGAGATACCGAAAAGCACTAAGATAATCGCCCAAATAGATTTTTGGCGAAGCTCATGTCCGATTGTTGGACCAATGCTTGAGAAATTTTGCTCATCTAGGTTTCCCAGTTTCTGAAGCGCTGTGCGGTACGCTTGGTGTTCCTCCTCACTCGTTGCGGGAAGCCGTATGATAAAACTATTACCACTGCGTTTTACAATCGCCTCAGTCCCCTTCGGAGCGACTGAAAGAATTGTGCGCTGAACCAATGCCTCATTGATCGCGGCCGTGCTAGTTGATTTTGAAAATGCGATCTGCCACTGCGTGCCGCCAGTTAAATCAATCCCCTGCCGCAGGCCGAGCGAAAGCATGAGAACCCAGCTTGCAAACACGAGAATAGCGGAGAAACCAAGGTAAAGATATTTTTTATTGATTACATCCAGCATAATATTAGTTTGATTGTGAAACCGAAACGCGCAGGATTGTCCTAGTAATGGTAATGGCGCTAAACATACTTACAACGACTCCGAGAAAGAGCGCGAGCGCGAATCCTTGCACAAACCCGGAAGTAAAGTAGTACAGCACCGCCGAAGTAATCATCGTGCTAATGTTTGAATCGCGAATTGATGTCCACGCGCGTTTGAATCCTTCCTCAACCGCCGCCTGCCGCGAAAGTCCCTTTTTGAGCTCCTCCTTCATTCTTTCAAAAACGAGGATGTTTGCGTCAACCGCCATGCCGATTGAGAGAATAAACCCCGCGATGCCGGAGAGTGTGAGGGTAATCGGAACTATTTTGAAAACGCCGGCGGTAAGCGCAATGTAAAAAAGCAAAGCGATGCTCGCAAAAACGCCGAGCGTACGGTAGTAGATGACCATGAACGCCATAACAATAAGGGTTCCAAGCATGCCGGCCCAAAGCGCTTTCATAAGCGAGTCTGCCCCGAAATCGGCATCTATGGTTTGCTGGTTGATAAGGTTTATCGGTGCCGGAAGCGCACCCGCGTTAAATCGTTCAACAATCGTTTGCGCGCGAGTAAGAGAAAATCGTCCAGTAATCCGCGCATTGCCGCCGGAAATTTCTGTTTGCACATTCGGACAGCTGTCACTGAAACTGTCGGGAATAATCGGAGCGTTGTCAATAAAAATACAAATCGGTTTCCCGATATTCTTTTTTGTAATATCGCGGAAAATGGTTCCGCCCTCGCTCGTGAGTGTAAAGTCAATTTCCGGAACGCCGGTCGTCTGGTCGCGCCCGACTTGCGCGCTCTTAATATAGCGGCCGGTCAGCGCCGTCGGAACGAATTCAACTGTGCTTGTACTTTTGCTCTGAATCACCTCACGGAAATCAAGGAATGGCGTCGCGCCGATTTGCTTAATCGCTTCATTCACGTCGCGAATGCCCGCAAGCTCTATGACAAGCCGTCGCGAGGTGCCGGCATTTTCGGTATATACGCGCGGTTCGCGCACGCCAAAAAGATTGACGCGCTTCTCAAGAACATCGCGCAGGCCGTTTACCACGGAATCGCGGTCTACCGCCGCCACATTAGCTAAATCTATTTCATAGGTAAGAACGGTGCCGCCGGCAAGGTCAAGCCCTAAACTCCACGGCCGGAACGAGCTGATGCTCTGCCAAACCTGTTGATACGAAAACAGCCCGGCAAGAACCGAGACAGCTGTTATAAAAACAAGAAACGGGATTAATCTCCGCTGTTGCATTTGTCCCAATATAACACTGCGTTCAAAAAAATCAAACCAATCGGAAAACACGCTACATCAGACCAGAAAAAAATAGTCCCTGCACAAATAAAACCGTGCAGGGACTTAAAGCTAAAAACTCGCGGATAAAAATTTTAAAGAAAAACTACCCATAAAAATAAATAGAGCGCCAGCTACAATTATTGTTTCTGCGCCTAAAGAAATTAGCCAGGTTTTCTTAGAAGCGCTAATCTCTACAGCTTTGACGTCACCGGCAATACTACCGATAGCTAAAAAAGTAAAAATAACAGCTACAACCGCAAGAAGAATAAGAGTAGCGGTATTATTGCGATTAAAGACGCCAATGGCAACAAAAGTAGGTACAAAAACAGCTGTAGCAGCTGCAAGGACGGCGGGGGCTGAAACAACATAAGCAATGGCAGCACTAGCAAGAGCAATAAGAGAAACAGAAATAGTAGCATCAGTGGCAGCGTGAAATCGCCACTGGCCACCCGTTACCAATCCGCCTAAAACTGTAAATACTATCACGAACAGGCTATACGCGAGGACGACAGAACTGACCTCGCACCAAAACAACTTTTTCGTTTCACTCATTTTTTACTTCTCCTTTTTTAATGAACGCTTGGAATTTCATCAAGCAAGCTAATAATTACAAATTTATTTACTGCTCTTAGTATACCCCGAGCATTACATAATGTCAACTATCCTCAATTTTGCCACGTACGTGGCAAAATTGAGGACATATGGCTTACTATTTGAAGCTCTCAATAAACCGCAGTGGGTCAACGGACACGCCGTTAATCTTGAGCGAGAGATGCAAATGCTCCGCGGTTGCGTAACCGGTTTTCCCGACAGCGCCGACAACATCTCCGCGTTTTACAGTATCCCCTTTTTTCACATTCATACTGTTCAAATGCATATAGAGCGAAAATATCCCTTGCCCGTGGTCAAGGATAATTGAGTTTCCATAAATGGTGTCAATATACGCATCGCGGACAACACCGCCATTCATCGCGTAAACCGGCGTTCCAAGCGGAGCCGCTAAATCAATTCCCAAATGCCTTATTTCATTTTCCCCAGTCTTGCGTATTTCCCCAAAAACGCTTGAGAGTTTTAATGACCCGCTAATCGGTGGGATAAAAGAACTTTCAAAAAATATCTCGGGAGCTTTCACGCCCATAATTTCATTAAGACCAACTTTCTTAGTCTGTAATTCCGTTATAAGTTCATTCGAAGTTACGCCCACTTCGGTTGGAATTCCAAGAACAATCGTGGGAAAATTCCTTGCTTTAACATTGACTGCACGATCCATAGTTTCACCGTTTTTAAATTTCGCGGAAAACACATACGTCCCTTCTTTTTTCTGTATCGGAATCGGTATAAGAGTAATAATGTGTCCGCTGTATGGAAAAAACGAAATAGCTTCTCCGTCAAATGTCGCCGTCTCCGGGACAAGCGCTTTATCGTATATGCTTATAATCAAAACATCGCCTTGCGACAATTCTTTACTTGAAAGCGACGAGCGTACGGACGGCGTTTTTTGCTCTATAGTTGATGCTAGTGTTGTGCTTGCGATATTGGACTTTGTGCTTGTTGGTAATTCTGCTTGCTGGTTTTTTGATAGATTCTCCGTCACTGAAATCAAGCTAGCCGTGTCGCCATCAATTCCAGTTTTTGAAATTTCAATGGATTTAGGACTTCGAATGAACGGTAAAATTGAAAGCCCGAGAACAATAAAACTGGTGAATAAAAAGTATTTCACAATATCAGTATACGGCTCATTGTATTTTACTGCAAAACTCTTTCTTAAATTCCAGAAATGATCCGCCTTTTATTGATTCACGAATTTTCCGCATAAGCTCGTTAAAAAAGAAAACATTATGGATTGTTGCGAGCCGGCCCGGGTCTTCATTTGAGACCGGCGAGCTGTTGTTTTTGTAATTTCTAAAAAGCTCATTTAGCCGTCCCAGCGAAATCCCCGCCGTGCAAACCGGACACTCGCAGTCATCTTGAATTTTACGGTTATCGTTATTAAAAACCCTGCGACGGATATCAAAACGTCCGTTGGAAGTCCACAATGCGCCATGCCTCGCCTCGCGAGTCGGAATCACGCAGTCAAATGTATCAATTCCGCGTTCCACCGCCTCAAAAATATCCTGAATTTTACCGATACCTAAAAGATGCCTCGGTTTCCCGTCTGGTAAAAACGGGTGAATCCAATCCAGTACGTCAGTCATTTCCCCGTTTCCATGTTCTCCGAAGGACCCGCCGATGCCGATTCCATCAAATTCTAATTTCCCGATAAATCGCGCGCTCTCCTCCCGCAAATCGCGGAATGCTCCGCCCTGTACAATGCCATACAATTTCTGATATTCCCCGCGTTTTGCATTCAGCGAGCGTTCGGCCCACCTATGCGTTCTCTCAAGCGACTTCTTCGTGTATTTCTTGTCATGAAGCGGCGAAGTGCATTCATCAAACACGAATATAATATCCGCTCCAAGCTTTCTCTGAATTTCAATTGAACGTTCTGCATCTAAATAGTACTCAGTTCCGTTTTCAGTAAAATGCACGCCGTCATCCGTGATGCGGACATTATTTTCGCGTCGCGAACGAGGGTTTTGGGACACTATTCCGACTTTGCCGGTATTGTGTTCCCGCGCAAACCCAAGCGAGAAAACTTGGAATCCACCGCTATCAGTCATTATAGGACCACTCCATCCCATTTCTACATGAACCCCGCGAAAAGAATTAAGTCCTTCATCGCCAAGCTTTTTCCACAGGTGATACGTGTTTGCAATTATTATCTGTGTCTTTGTCTTATCAATATCCGAAGGCAAAAGACATCGTACCTTTGCGTGTGTGCCTACAATAACATAAGACGGTGTCTCAACAACTCCATGCTCTGTTTCAATCAAGCCAGCGCGCGCTCGAGTATTTTTATCTTTTGCAAGTATCTTAAAAAACATAAGACATGGCTAAAAATTAGTCATTTGTCATTAGTTATTAGTCATTTGTCGTCCCTACATTCCGTCTCCGTGAATAAATAGAGGGTATAAATCAAGAAGCGCGATAAAAAGACTTAAAACAAGCGGACCTAAAAGTACGCCTAATGGACCAAAAAAACTTACGCCGCCTAATATGCTTAAGAAAATAAGAAAAGGGTGGATATCCGTGTATCTGCGCATAAAAATCGGACGGAGAATATTATCTACCGTTCCAACAATAAGCACGCCCCAAACAAACATACCAACGGCCGGAAATGTTCCTAGAGTAACAAGTATATAAACAACGATGGGAATAATTACAATCATTGTCCCAAAAACCGGAATAAGCGACGCTAACGCCGTCACAACGCCCAAAAAAACCGGCTGGGGAACATCAAATAAGAAATAGCCTAGCCCGGCGAGTATACCCTGCACTAAGGCAATAAAAAGCATTCCTATCACAACGGAATTAATTGAAAGATTAAGTTTTTGAAAAATCTGTCCGGTGTGCTCGCGCGAGAGCGGACTCAGGCGAATAAGAATCGAAATCAGTTTTTCTCCATCTTTAAGGAATATGTAAAAAGCAAAAAGGCTTATAATGAGATTCAAACTAACTTGCGCGAGACTTGAAAAAACGGAGCTGAAATTGCGCGTAACAAAGAGAATGCCGCTTCTAATGTACTGATTTACATTATCCGTAAAATCGGTGATAAATGAAGAAACTGGAAAATATTTATCAAGTGAATCAAATTTCGGAATAAGCATATCTGACGCATTGGATGAAATTCTGCTATAGGCCGAGAGCGTCTCTTCAAGAGCTTTAGTTCCTAAAATGATAAAAGGCGTGATAATAAGAATAATTACAAGAAAAATTGTGAAAAGCGCCGCAAGACTGCGCATCCCGCGAAATAGCCGTACAACCCGCTTATAAAATGGCTGGACGATAATAGCAAACGTAAGCGCGACTAAAAGACCCCCGAGATATGGTTTTATAACAAAAAACGAAAGGAGTAAAACACCAAGGAAAATCGCGAAAAACGAATATCGTGAAAATTTCAAACTAGCCATATTTTGAATTATACGTCAATCGCAATCTAGAGGCAAATAAAAAGGGCCAATGTTTTACATTGACCCAAAACTTAAAAGAAAGAATTGTTTCAAGGAATCCCCAACGTTCTGGCAAGTCCCCCACCGATAGTGAACGACCAAATCCAAACGATTACTTGCACTATCCCCGTCCAAATGGCTATTTGTGCAATCCATAAAAAAAGTAGAAACACTAGAAAAACTACCAAAAAGCCCGGCCATAGAAAAATGACTAAGTAGTCTATCTCCCTTTCTTCACTAGTTTTGCGATATTCCTCAAATGTAAGACGGGAGTCTTGAGAAACCTGTTTTATTTTGGAGCGGACAAACGGCGGAACTATTGCTTCATAAAACTGTCTCCCATCATTGTTGTGAAATTTCGAGCTGCAATAACAAACATAAGTCATAAAACTATCAACTCTGAAACCTGCGGTGAAATATATTGTAGCTGCTGCAATTAAAGCAACTGCCCATAAAACTACACGCCCGACTTTAGTAAACATATCAATACCTCTCTTTTTAAATTGTTAAAAACCTAAAATTTATTACTGTGCAAACTGTAGCACGGCATAAACAATCCGTCAACTGTCCTCAAAATGCCCACATATGTGGGCATTTTGAGGACGCACAAATCATGTGGCTCTACTTAAAACACCTCCGCAGAATATTGATGTTTTTCTTGTCCGGTCCCTCATCGGAAAATCCCGGAACTTCCAAAAGCCATGCCTTGTCGCGCAAGCGCTTTTCATTCGCGAGCGCGCGAAAACCCACAATGCCGATGTGCCCCTCGCCGATGTTTTGGTGCTGGTCATGGTGCGACTCGTATATAGTTTTTGAATCATTCGCATGAATCGCTGTAAGATTTTCAAGCCCGAACGCATCTTCCATTTCGTCGCAAAGTTTTGAAACAGATGCTCGTGTGTATTCTTTTACGACTCCCGCCTCAAACGCGTGCGCGGTGTCAAAACAAATTTTTACGCGCCGAGAGCCAGTCTTTTTGAACAAAAATCCAATGTCCTCAATGCTTCCGATTTTCTCCCCTCCTCCTGCGGTGTTTTCCATTATGAGATGCGCCCTACCAGGAACAGATTCAATTATTTTTTTCATCCCCTCAATCTCCTGCTGTAACGCTTCATCGCGCGCAATTCCCTTTGACGAACCGACGTGAAAAATCAAACCTTCTGCGCCGATTTTCTCGGCAATTTTCAGATGGTCAGTTAAGCTCTGCACAGACCGGCGATAAATAAGGTCGGACGCACTTGCGAGATTTACAAGATACGCCGCATGCAAGTAAACCTGTTTTACATTACTTATATGCAACCGCTTTTTGTATTCAGCAACATCGGCATCTGACGGCATCCGCGCCGCCCACGTCTGCGGCGACGAACCAAAAATTTGAATCGCGTTCGCCCCGATTGCCTCTGCATTATCAATCGCATTCTTCATTCCGCCGGCCGCCGAAACATGCCCGCCGATTAAAAGCTCTTTTTCGCTCATGATTTTATTGTAGCACTAGCCGTCTTCATCGCACGCAAGTAAGAAAATAAATTTCCCCAACCAAATACTTACTTGTAGGGGGATAAAAATGGCCTCCTCTTTCAAATCTCTGGGGGTACAATCAAAGACACTTTAGCGTAATAAAAACTAAAGTCAATAAATATCAGTTCATTACAAAAACTAAAAACAAGACAGCGATAATAATGCGATACACGCCGAAAGCAATAAATGTATGTTTCTCAATAAACTTCAAAAGTAGGCGGATAGTTATCATTGCGATTAAAAAAGACGCAATAAAACCGACACCGAGAAAAAGAAACTCATGTGCGGAAAACGAAAATCCCGATTTTATCAAATCAAGCCCTGTTGCCGCCGCCATCGTAGGCACCGCGAGTAAAAATGAAAATTGCACAATCGCCTTTCGTGAAATACCAAGCGCCAGGCCTCCTATAATCGTTGCTGCCGAACGCTAAACTCCTGGAACTACGGCAAGCGACTGGGTAAGCCCGACAAAAAACGC
>JBBTVZ010000046.1:0-3908 GCA_038062995.1 Patescibacteria group bacterium
GAATTCAAGAATCTAAGGGTTAAGGACGGAAGAACTTGCGCGCAACGCCGCAGGGCAGAACTCGCCCCAGACGTTCTCAAGCCAGACCCAACTCCAGTACCACCTGTCGCCATACCAATTGAGGTAACGGACGCTCAGAATGCCATCGGAGTCGCGGTATATCGTTCCCCAGAAGAAAATAAATTTTCCTTTCCATACTTCCGGGATGAGGTGCGGGTTTTTGAGAAGATAGTTCAGAACATTAGCGTTCAGGACCGGTTTATCAGTAAGTTCTTTTCGGAGATCATTGCCACTGATGACTTTTTTCTTCTGTTGCTGTTCTGAAAGATATAAAATCACATTGTTCTCGTTCCACTTCCAGAAACCGCCCTTCCGATGTTCTTCTACCTTCCAACTGCTGTTTGGCAGGAACGGATCAGCGTCGCAGTCGATGAGGTGTTCAATCTCCTTTACTTCAGCGTAGCCACGGACAACCTGAAACAATCGTTTCATTAAGTCATCATCTCCGGCAAGCTTACTTAAATCGTCATTAGAAAAACCGGCTTTTTTCGCGGAAATCTCAAGTCCAAGAAGACTGAGAAGGTACTGGTCTCCGCTAACCACGCCTGAAGTTATGGTTTTTCGCCAGCTTGATGCTTTTCGCAACTCCGCGAGATGCTCGGGGGTTACTTCTAAGCTGTCAAGCAACTCAATAGCCGCCGTGATTTCACTATACGGCGCTCTGATAAGATTCCCTTTACTCATAGGTCATCTCCTTTTTTTAGTTGTGCTCTCTCTACACAGGACAATTCCATAGAATTGTCCTGTGGGACGAGGTCGCGTTGTAAGTTAAATATTACAAAGAACTATAGCTACATAGTACTACAATAGATTATCTATGTCAAACAAAAACCGCCGATTTATATTTCGGCGATTCTTCCTGGAGCCTAATTCTTTTTCTGCGGCAGTGCGCACCCGCTCACTTCCGCCAGTTTTTCAAGTCCCTGCTCGCCCACTAATTTCGTGCCGTCAGATAAAATCCACATAGGATACCCCTCAACGCCCGCGGAAATGCACTTTTGCGTTTCTTTCGTGCACTCAACATACGAAACATACTTAAACGAACTTCCAAATCTTGCTTTTTCGTCCTGGCAGTGCGAACACCAGTACGCACCGTACATCGTAATCTTCTTCTCGGCGAGGCATTGCGCGAATGAATCCAGATTTCCATACGGCGACGGAGTGCGCGAAAAATACCACATTGCAAAAAACAGCGCGCACACGAAAACCGCAAATCCGATTATCGCGTACGTCGTTCCTCTATTCATGGCAACAATCAACCAGTTTATTGACTATATCTTCAAACGTCCACGGCTTTTTCGTGCCGGAGTCGCTTTTGTTAATTTGGTTGTCGTTTATTTTTTTGACATCCGAGACATCAAGAATCTTTAAGCGTATCCCCCAAAACATAGCATACAGTTGGTATGCTTTTTTAAACATATCTTCCGCCTCTGATTTTTTACCCTCGCCCTGAAGTTTAGTGCCGACCTCAATTAAGCGCATTGTTGCGGCAAGGAGATGCTTGGAAATGCACCACGTCTCTCCCTCTCCCTTAGTAATCATCTTCCCAAGAAGTTCCTTGCGTATCTCGCGAATGTCCTTGATTGCATCAAAGTATTCATTCTTCCCCGTTTTGGACGCCGTGAAGAAAAAGTGCTCTTCCAAGCTTACGAGATTCATAATCGCGATGCTTAAATCCTCCTCGCGCGACAAATCCAACTTATTGCCGTCTTTTTTAAGGTCGTTTACCTTTTCTATGAGTTTTTCAAACTGTTCTTCGGTAATCATGGTTGAATATTATACCCTATATTAAATTAGTTTACTAATTTAACCGGGCGACTTATAGTCTGGCCCTATAGAAAGAAAATAATAAAACCGAGGATAATCATACCAAACGAAGCGGCAAATCCCGCCTTTTTCATATTTCCTTTCTTCCAAGTTTCGAATTTCCGATACAGCGTTTCACTACTCGCAATCATAAGAACAATAACAAGTGGAGCTACAAAAACAATATTGTAGAGCATAAGCCACGCAAAACCCGACACATACGTTCCGGCATCATGAAGCAACCCGAGTATGAAAAGATACGGTCCGCCTGTGCACGGAAATTCGTAGAGCGCCACGAGCCCGCCTAAAATAAGCGCGGCGGGAATAGAGCCTTTTTCAATAAATACCGCGAGCTTCGGATGCGCGCTTTTGGGAATACTGAACTGAATCGGAAACTTCGGGAAAATTCCCTGCACTATATCAAGCGCGCCGAATGCGATAAGAATTACCGCGCCGATTTTCCCGACAAATTTCGGAACGCCAAAAAATGTGAGCGCCTGCAAAACCCCTAAACCGATAAGCAGATACACGATAAAAATGCCAAGGATGTAGATAAGGCCGATTCGGATAATACTTCCCCGCGCCTTTCCCAAACTAAAAAGAAACGCGATGGTCAAAAGCAAAACCGACAGCGCGCACGGATTAATGCTGTCTAAGAGTGCTGCGATAGTTACAATAGGAAACGAGAGTGTTTGCATAATTATTTAATATTACTTCCCGACTGGACTTCCTTATCAGGCGCGAGCAAAACCGGCGCGCCGTTCTCATCGCTCGCCGCAAGAAGCATTCCGCTACTTTCCAATCCCATCAATGCGCGCGGCTCCAAATTTGCAATAACGACTATCTGCCTGCCAACAAGTTTTTCCGGCTCGTACGCCTTACCTATCCCAGCCAAAACCTGCCTGCCGGCAGGCAGGTCCGTCGCGTCTTTCTCTCCTAAATCAACGAGTAATTTTACAAGCTTATCCGAACCCTCCACCCGCTCCGCTTGTTTTATCGTACCAACCTTCAATTCAATTTTCTTAAAATCGTCTATGGTTATCATAATTTACCAATATTAACAAATACGACGGCTGTTTGAAATGCTGACATTTTTCACAATCGTAGAAAATAATGTAAAAACACAGCTTCTAAAACGAGGTGCCTCAATCAATTGAGGCACCTCTCTTATTTTCCACTATTCTAGCTCCAAACGCCTAAAGCCTAGTTACCTACTGCTGCTCCGCGACAAACTTCACCATAATTACATTTCCATTCGAATCAGTAAGAGGCGTGTCTATTTTATAATTATATAACTTATCTCCATCGTCGTTATGAAGTACTGCGTAGTATGTCCCGCCCAAAACTGTGCTACGCAAAAGCTCAATCGTACCAGAACTTGTTCCAGCGGGAAACCATCCAGCGCCTAATGTATTTCCTATTCCGCTATCACGCTCCTCATGAATCGCAATCCAGCCAGAATTTTCAAACGACACCGACTGCACAACAACAGAGTCTCCTGCTGACTGATTGTTCACAATAATTGTATTTCCACCCGATGAGGTAATGGCGGAAATCGGATTGCCACTATTAGTTTTAATGTAAGTTGATGTTGTTGTATCCGAAATTTCCGGCGTTTCATTATTTATTACGTCACGCCCGAAAACATACCACGAAACGCCGAGTCCGACCGTAAAAGCGACAAGCGCGATGAGAACGAGCATTCCTCCGCGCTTCGGTTTGGGTTGTGAAGTTTCGTGATGCGAGAACTGCGAAATTTCTGAAAAATTTTGATTTTCGTTTTCCATCCCGTTAGAAATAGGAAGCGCCCGCGCTTCTGTTTTGTAGTTTAAATAACATCGACATATATTTTATATCCCATAAGTAGAAATGACCTCGAATTAAAGCATCGTTATTTCTAACTGGATCCATAAAAAAGATTATATCATATAAGGAAAATAAACATCTATTTCTCTACCTCGCTCACAATTTTCCTATACGCGCAATAGTCGCAGTTTGAATTCGCCGGAGGAATAGAATTTTTATCAAGACACTTTTTTATA
>JBBTVZ010000047.1:0-1677 GCA_038062995.1 Patescibacteria group bacterium
CGCTTTTGCCTCTTCTTCGGCTGACTCTATTTCAGACACGGCCACTAGCCCGGAGTCCGAAATAAAATCTTTCAATAGTTTTTCTTCAACATGCATATTTCCATAATTATAGCAGAGAATTTACCATCAAGGTTGAGGATTGAGATTTTTGGCGCTATCGGTGGACTCGATTTTTATTTAGAAAAAGATACCTGATATAATTTATGGATCATGTATCCACAAGCGGGCCGCAAATTTGACACCGTTTTTGTTACTTTAGGATTTTTACTGACTGCGGGAGTTTTTCTCGACGGCTGGGCCCATAATCACCTGACACAAACGCTTGAGACATTCTTCACTCCGTGGCACGCAATTTTCTACGGCAGCTTTTTCGCTATTTGCGCTCTGCTTATTCATGAATCTGTAAAAAATTACAAAAGCGGCTTTCGCTTTCCGAAGCTCTTACCGAGGCAATACCACTTATCAATATATGGCTTGGCGATTTTTCTTTTGGCGGGAGTGGGCGATATGTTTTGGCACTTGATTTTTGGTATAGAAGTCGATGTCGAGGCCCTGCTTAGCCCGACCCATCTTCTGCTTGCTCTTGGAGGAGCAATTCTTATGTGCGCTCCCTTTCACGCGCTCTGGCACCGCGATATTAAAGAAAAGCCCCATTCGTTTGCCATTATTTTTTCTGTAATTTTCTTTTTTTCACTACTTACTTTCATGACTCAATTCGCGCACCCCATGCATCATCCTTGGATGGACAGTAATTTCATAACCAACCCTCCCGACTCTGGTCAAGCTTTGGGAGTGGCTAGCATTATGATTCAAAGCGGAATTTTTGTCGGTCTAATTTTAACCATTCTGAAAAGATGGAAATTCCCCCACGGCAGTTTTGTGTTAATTGTTGGCTTGAATGCTATTTTTATGTCGGTTCTTCGTGACCAGTTCCGTTTTATCCCAGCTCTCATCATTGCCGGATTTATCATCGATCTCATTTACAAGAAAATAGATCCAGATATTTCTAGGACGAGGCAAATAAGGTTATTTTCTGTCTTGGCGCCAATGGTTATTTATTCTGCCTATACTGTAACAATTTTCCTTACCAGCGGCACTTGGTGGTCTGTCCACCTCTGGGTCGGAGCCATAGCCATTTCCGGCATCGTTGGTTTTCTTTTAAGCTACTTAGCAATCGAACCGGGAAGTGGCGAAACGGTTGGTTGACAACAGTAGTGTTTTTAGCGAATGGCTACGAATAATTATAACAGAAATTTTGTTTAACAAGCTTTCTTTTATATTATATTTTTGTTATTATTACTTCAAATTAGGAAAGGAGGGCTGCCTTTGAAGAAAACCGGTAGCTTGGTGGTGCCCTAAAACAAGCCGTCCCGGGGCGTCCTTGGGCAAAGAGCAAAAAAACAAAAAGGTCGCGGAGCTCGGGATGAGGGGGTGTTCACTGTGTGTGGGCATCTCCTTAGATTTTGAAATTTAAGTATTTATTGACAATAGTATTGCTTAGTGTATACTGGAGTTAATACTGATAGATTGGCTCGCTGGGAGGCGGGCTTTATTAATTTAAAGATTGAAAGAAGCAAACCTGCCTGCCGGCAAGGCAGGGATTGAAAAATTAAAATCATTCAATTTTTTCTTCATTTAATTATTCAATAAATTTTATGTTTGATTTAAAAGTAATCA
>JBBTVZ010000048.1:0-4426 GCA_038062995.1 Patescibacteria group bacterium
TTTAAACATTCAACGGGTTTTCTGAATTCAGGTTTCACACTCATTGAAATGCTCTTTGTGGTCGCGATTGTCGGTATTCTCTCTGCTACGGTTCTCTCTGCCCTCGGTCCGGCAAGAAATAAAGCAAAAGATGCGCGTATAATATCGGGCATAAATCAGGTTCGCGCACTTGCTGAAGTAATATATGATTCAGGAAGTCAAAATCCATATTCGGGAATTTACAGCTCTTTTACAACTGTAGCTACGGGAGAAATTTACAAAGTAAAACTAGAAATTGAAAATCAAGGAGGACAGCTTATAATTATTCCAAACTTTAATCCACAGACTGCATACGCAGCATATTCAAATCTTAAAAGCGACCCGAATAAATATTACTGTACTGATAGTAGTGGATATACTGGGACAATTACTCTGACGCCCCAAATTAACGCAACAAAATGTCAGTAGGTGAATTGTCCTAACATAAAAATCAGCCGGTGTAACTTGTGTTCAGTAACCTCTAATGGCAATCACAACGGAAATAATAGCGTACGTGGCTTTATTCATGCTTGGGACTGCGCTTGGGAGCTTTTTGAACGTGCTCTCTATGCGTTACAATCCGGAAAAAAGCGTTTTCGGAAACAAAAGCATCGGAGGAAGGTCGCGGTGTATGAATTGCAAGAAGAAGCTCACATGGATTGAGCTTTTTCCTATTTTTAGTTTTCTGGTACAGAAAGGGAGATGCGCGTCATGCGGAGCGAAACTTTCATTGCAATATCCTATAGTTGAAATAGCTATGGGTATTTTGGCGGTCGCGACAGTGTATTATCTGAATGGATTTTTTCAGATTTCAAGCGCGGTTTTTTTATCCCTTTTCGCGCCATGGTGGCAGTACGCGCTTACTCTTTCATGGATTTTTGCCTTCGCCGTCTGGTTTCTTATAGTGCTGATTGATATAAAACACTATGTCGTGCCGAACGAACTTAATGCCATACTAGGTATTTTAGGAATAATTGTTGTCGGCATAATATGGATATATAATTCGCAATTGCCGTTCTTTTCAAACTCGTTTCTTGGGCAATACGCGATGTATCTCTCGCCCTCCGGAAGCGTTCTTATAAACCATATTCTAGGCGCGCTTGTCGCTGGCGCATTTTTTGCATTATTGAGCGTGGCGAGCAGGGGGCATGGTATGGGATTCGGCGATGTAAAACTCGCCTTGGCTTCAGGACTTTTGCTTGGCTGGCCTGATATCGCGCTTATGATTATCTCATCGTTCATATTAGGCGGTATTTTTGGCGGGTATTTACTTATAACAAAGCGATTAGGAATGAAAGACAGGGTTCCATTCGCTCCATTTTTCGTGCTTGGAGTTGCTGTGACTTTCTTTTTTGGCAAACTTATTTTAGGAGGTTACTTTGCCCTTTTCGGCATATAGCGGAAAAGGGTATAATAAAACAACAAACCTCGTTGTAGAGGGCGATGTTCAATGTCTAAATTTTACAATATAAAAAGGGTCGGAAGTAATTCCGTAAGCGCAAAAGGCTTCACTCTAATAGAGATATTAATTGTTATTGGCATCATGGCCTTAACCTCCGGAATGTTTATAGGATATAACAGGTCTGGCGATGAACAAATTATGCTGTTTAAAGACCAGGCGACGCTTATAAGCGCAATAAATCGCGCAAAAGCTTTCGCGCAACAACGATACAGGCTTACTAGCGGCGCTACTGCTTGCGCATTTGGGATATACATTCCAGCAAGTAGTTATATAAATACTTCTAGAGTTTTGATAAATAACAACCCCTCGCGAAATCTGATTATTTTTGCGGATAAGAGATCGCGGCCAAATACAACAGAATGTGTAGGTGTAGATTATGTAAATAATATTGAAACCTACAACGGAGATTATATGTATAACCCAAATCATGATGAAATAATAGAAACATTGGAACTTGATAAGCGTATGAAATTTATGAATGCAAAAGATTTACATATTGCATTCATACCGCCAGACCTCGGGTTAATAATAAATGGAAATACAAACATACAACAACAAGATATTACGATACAAAGCATAGTAAGTAGCATGCGTTCAGGGACAGTAACTGTTTCCTCTGGAGGTCAAATTATTACTAGATGAATATAAAAAATTCCAAAGGGCAAACAATAGTAGAGGCAATGGTAAGCATGTCAATTGCGCTTGTCGGACTTTTGGGCGTTCTATCGCTGACATCGCGTTCTATGGCGTTTAATAACGATATGAGCCAGAAATTTGTTTCCTCGTATCTCGCGGCTGAAGGAATTGAAATTGTTAAGAACTTGATTGATACGAATATTGTTAGAAGTATAAATTGGGATTCAGGTATCAATAATGTAGGTCCTTATGAGTACGAAGTAGACACAAGTGGTATTAGGGGACAGTTTTTGTCGACAAATTTAAAATTAAATAACGGAAAATATGAATATTCAATTGGAGTTGGTACCATTACACCGTATATGCGAAAAGTTATTATTACAAAAATAAACACTGACTCAAAACCGGCGGATTATGAAGAAATAAAAGTTGAGTCAGTGGTTTTATGGAAATCACGCGGATCTGATATGACGGTAAATGTTATAGATGTTTTCAAAAGATGGAGATAACTATGAATAGTGAATTACGAATCATCCCGCCTGCGTCAAACTTCGGATGGGCAGGGAATTATAGAAAGAGACGAAAAAAGGAAAAATCCTACGTCCGTAATTCGCTATTCTCTACCTGTCCGAATCCGCCATCCGGCAAAGAAGGCGAGATAATTCATAATTTTCCGCGAAGCGGATTTACTTTAGTTGAAATGATTATCGCCGTGGGGCTTTTTGCGTTTGCAATTTCAGTTATTGTCGGAGTATTCAGTCAGGCGCTTAGGTCGCAGAAAATTCTTAACTCATTGATACAACTAAACAGCAATGCCGGCCTTATGATGGAACAAATTATGCGTGAAATTAGATTGGGATATAGCTTTAGCCAAGATCCTAATTCTGGATGTGGTAAAACACTTACATTTAATCGCATCATAGAAGGAAAAAAGTCAGAAGTTATATATCAACTTATTACCAATAATTCCAGCAGTTCAATAGAACGCTCGGAACAAAAGCCACCTGGCTCAGCTTCAGTAAAAACTATTCTAAACGCATCAAATATTAATGTGAGTTCTTTGTGTTTTAATATAAAACAAACAGACCCGTCTTATCCATGGTTGGTAACAATGTATTTCCGGGTTGATTCAAAAGATAAAAATGTAACTGAAAAACCGATGTATATTCAAACAACAGTGAGTTCGCGTACACTACCAAGAGATTTTTATCAATAATATGAAAAATTATTTTATACGTATTATTAAGTTTTATTCAGTAAAGTTCATAGTAGGCCATTCAAGGCAGGTCCTTCGGCTTCGCTCAGGACAAGCGATTCTCTTAAGCGTGATTATGCTTAATGGAATACTTATATCCGCAAGCGCCGTCGCGGGGCTTTTGATTACGTATCAAATCCGCCAAGCGAATGATTCAGTAGAATCAACAAAGGCATTTTTTGCAGCGGATGCAGGCATTGAAGACGCGTTATATTGTTATTATATGTTATCATCAGGAACTGCTGGATCCTGCGCTGGAACTAATTATCTTATAAATAGTAAAGGAAATCTTACAAATTCATCTTATTCAAAAACAATTATTAGCCAAACCGATGCAACAAGTGGCGAACAAATTGGATTTGTACTAAATTCTGTTGGAAGTTCTGGCAGAACACAACGCACATTTGAAACGCGCATAAAAACAGCTAATTTTCAATAATAAGCATGGATACGAGCTATAAATATGAATAAAGAAGATGCAAAAGTACGCATTGAAAAATTAAAAAAAGAAATAAATCTGCACAGGCATACTTATCACGATTTAGATAAGCAGATAATATCTGATGAGGCATACAATTCTCTGGAAAGGGAATTATTGAGTATTGAAACGAAATTTCCAGAGCTCGCAACGCCAGATTCGCCAACCCAGAGAGTTGGAGGCGAACCATTAAAGTCATTTAAAAAAGTGCGCCATGAGGAGCCGATGATATCGTTGAATGACGCATTCTCAAACGAGGAGATGCGGGAATGGCTTGAAAGGCTCCAAAAATTTACTGAAGAAAAAATTGATGAATTTTACTGCGAACTTAAAATGGACGGTTTTGCGATTGAACTTGTGTACGAAGACGGCATATTTGTTCAGGGGTCAACGCGCGGAAGTGGAATGATAGGAGAGGACGTCACAAAAAATCTGCGCACGATAGACGCAATTCCGCTTAAAATTTTAGATAAGGATGATGTTGAAAAAAATCTGAAAAATCTTGGATTGAAACCGTCTTTGTATAAAATCCCAGACCGATTGGTTGTGAGAGGCGAAGTATTTTTAAGCATTAGCG
>JBBTVZ010000049.1:0-2163 GCA_038062995.1 Patescibacteria group bacterium
CCATCGCGAATTCATCCAGGTTTGTTTTTCCTAAAATCACGCCTCCATTACTTTTCAGTTTTTTTACAACAGTTGCGTCATAAGACGCTTCGTACGTTTCCAAAATTTTCGATGCCGCCGTAGTTTTAGCTCCCTTAATTAAAATATTATCTTTCACCGCGATTGGCGCGCCGGCAAGAGCTCCGGCTTTTTCCGTTTTTAAATTTTCATCAATTAGTTCCGCATTTTTAATTGCGTCATGTTCGAATACAGCAAGATAAGACCTTAATTCCTTATCCTTGTTTTTTATTTCGCTCAAAAACTCCTCTGTTATTTCTTTAGCGGAAAATTCTTTGTTTTCCAATCCTTTTCTAAGTGAGGAAATTGTCAATTCACTTAAGTTCATTGCATTATTCAAAAACAGGCGGAACCTTTAGAAATCCACTTTCTTTTTCAGGAAAAGCATTGATAGTTTTTTGCGTATTAAACTCGCTTTTTTCATAGTTATCATCGCGAAAAACATTTTTATCTCTAGAACCTCCTGTCATCAATTGAACATCTTCAGTATTAACTTCTTTAAGCACATCAAAATACGCTAAAATTTCTTCAAGGTCGCGCGCGAGTTTTCCTTTTTGTCCAGCTGAAATCTCAATTCTCGCAAGTTCGGCTAGATGTTGTATTTCTTCTTCTTTAATCATATTTGAGATTATAGGTGCTTGTGGCCAACACTTCAACTATGTTTAGTGCAGGCTTGTCGAACCAACTTGTGGTGAGCCCTTCAGTCCTGAGGACTTCAGGGTCGAAGGATTTACCGAACCATAACTGTGTTATTTAATAAGTTCAAGAAATTTTTTCTCGCTTAAAATCCTGATTCCTAACTCCTGGGCTCTATCCAGTTTTGAGCCCGGGTTTTCCCCGGCTAAAACATAACTCGTTTTTGAAGAAACTGATTCTGAAAGATTGCCTCCGTGTTCTCGTATTTTCTGCTTTGCCTCGTCTCTAGACATAGTATCCATTGTTCCTGTTATAACAAATGTTTTCCCATTAAGTTTTTTACTTTTCGCCGTTTCTTGTTCTTGTGAAATGCGTATTCCAGCTTTATTAAGTTTCAATAGAATTTTTAAATTTCTTTCTTCTTTAAACCAATTCACTATGCTCTCCCCGACTTTCGGGCCTATGCCTAGAATTGATTCCGCGGCGTCAAGCGTAATTTTGCGGAACCTCGTTTCAAAATCTTTTACGGAGAAATATCTTGCCCGCGACGGTGAAAATTCTTTCGCGAGCAAAAGTGCTGTTTCTTCTCCAATGTGCTGTATTCCTAAGCTAAAAATAAATCTATTGAATGGGGCTGTTTTTTTCTCTTCAATTTCGTGCGTTATATTTTCCGCCGATTTTTCTCCAAAACCTTCAAGAATTTCTATATCGCCCTTTTTAAGCGCGAAGATGTCCGCCGCGTCGGCAATCAATCCTTCATCAATAAACCTATCAACTATTTTTTCTCCAAGCCCGCGAATATCAAACGCGTGGCGCGATACAAAATGCGATAATGATTCCTTGTTTCTCGCTCCGCACCTCGGATTTGAGCAGTGATAGAGCGCGCCTTCGTGAATTATTACAGAACCGTCTACCGGACATTTTACTGGAACCGCGAACTTTTTCTCCTTGCCAGTGCGGAGACCCGTAAGTACTCTTATTATTTTCGGAATCACGTCGCCAGCCCGGCTTACAATAACCGTGTCTCCTATTTTTACATCTAACCGTTCTATCTCGTCAAAATTATGAAGCGTGGCGCGGCTGATTTTAATTCCGCCAACTTCAACCGGCTCAAGCACCGCTACAGGCGTTAGTACTCCGGTTCGTCCAATTTGAATTTTGATGTCTTTCAATATTGTTATTTTTTCTTTTGCCTCAAATTTGTACGCTACCGCTCCGCGCGGCGCCTTCCCAACGGCTCCGGCTTTTTTAAATAATCTATTTTCATTTATTATAATAACCGTTCCGTCAATTTCATATCCAAGCTTCTTACGGCTTTTTTTCCAATACTCTCTGAACGCGAGCGCTTCATTAAATGAGGCGACCTTCTTATTGTGCGAGTTCGTATTGAACCCAAACGCTTTTAGAATCAAGTGTTCTTCTTCGTGTGTTTTTTGGCCAATATCCGTGACGAGCGCGTATTGATACGCA
>JBBTVZ010000050.1:0-4564 GCA_038062995.1 Patescibacteria group bacterium
GCCACCTTAGCTCAGCGGTAGAGCAACTGTTTTGTAAACAGTAGGTCCTCGGTTCAAATCCGAGAGGTGGCTCTAGAAGTAAGCTTTCCGAGTGTAAATTTTATAAACGTTTATTGCGCCTCTGCGTTTTTTGTGAAAATGTAGTTTTGTTTTTATCACAATTGGAAGACCCATATACTAGTATGGAGTCGGTCTTCCAATTGTGATAAAATTGCACGCATGGGAGGGAATTTGGTTTTTAAGAGGAAGAAAAAACAGAATGGTAAATATGACGCGAGTAGAAAATCCGCATATATTGCCGATTCGACTCGGATTAATAAAACGATCAAGTGGAATAGAAGTACAAAGCCAATTTCAAAGAGTATTCTTTTTACACTGTATACAAAAAAGAGTAAATCCATGAAAGAAATTGCGGAGATTCTTGGTTGCTCATTGCATAAGGTATCCTATTGGATGGGAAAGCACAGCCTCTCAAGGCGAACAATAAGTGATGCAGTGTACAAAAGAGCTAATCCCAATGGTGACCCATTTTCTGTTAGAGCGCCGCATACGCCCCGAGAGTGGATGTTGCTTGGTATGGGGTTAGGGTTGTATTGGGGAGAGGGAACAAAATCCGACGCGTCATCAGTTCGGCTCGGCAATACCGACCCTAAACTTATAAAAACATTTTTATCATTCCTAAAAACACTTTTTGGCGTGGATGCAAAAGATTGCCGTTTTGGGTTGCAAATTTTCAGCGACATCAACCCAGAAACCGCAGTTACTTTTTGGTCGGGGGAACTAGGAGTAAATCCCTCGCAGTTCCAAAAAGTTGTGATTACCCGCCCGCGCGGAAGGGGAACATATCGCCACAAGCTTGAGTACGGAGTGTTAACGGTGTATTATCATAATAAAAAACTGAGAAATATTATAATGAACGAACTTCGAAAACAGAGTTTTTAAGAATGGAGATAACATTGTGCCCGAGTAGTTCAACGGCAGAACGGATCCATGGTAAGGATTAAACGAGAGTTCGACTCTCTCCTCGGGCTCCACAATTTGACGCCGCATTTTTTTCTGTTATCATTACTCGTAATTCAAACCCATGTCTCAAGGAAAATTCAATGAAAAGTTAATAAAATTGCGATGTTCGGAATGCAAGCATTCAAATTATACGACGCGGAAAAATAAGAAAACTGTGGAGCGTAAAATTGAGTACAAGAAATTTTGTCCGTGGTGCCAAAAGCACACGCCGCATAAAGAAGGAAAGAAGTAGCTGTTACATTTGTACCCAAATCTCCGAACTTCCAAGTCCGGGGATTTTGGTTTATATTATTAGTATTAGCTGGTTAATAAAGATTACTCATGGGTCTATAGTTCAATGGTAGAACGTCGGTCTCCAAAACCGATGATCGAGGTTCGAATCCTCGTGGACCCGCAACTACATTGGACGAATAAAATCGTCGTCGGGCCTGTCTGCCGCAGGCAGAGGTCCGATTCCCTCAGCTCCCGCAAATATTTTTGTAAAATAAGAATAAAAAAGCCGGCTGCGCGATTGACACACCCGGCTTAGTTATTTTTTCCAATTAATTACAGGTCTATCCTATAACTACCGCCTCCATTTGAGCCTCTTTTATGCTTTCTTCATCTGGTTCAAACGGCATCAATGCTTTTGCGACGTTCCGAGCCTCTTTTCCTGAAGCACATGTTGTTGGGTTTAATACTTCCTCACTGGTTTCTCTCAAATCTTTCCATACCCTCCATCAGCCGCCAGAGTCCGGAATTAATTCCATGATCACTCTCATTTTAACTTCCCTCCCTCGGTTAATTTATAAGGTGTGTGCTAAACAGATTTACTAACGCTAGGTTAGCCCTTGCGCGCGACATTGTCAATCTTGTTTTTGTATTGCCAAATTTGTTACGATTGTATATATGAAAAAGCTCAAGGTCGCTGTTTTAATGGGTGGTCCATCGCATGAACACGACGTGTCACTGCGAAGTGGCGCAAAAGTTCTTAGTGGTCTTGCTCCGGAACGGTACGAGGCGTTTCCCGTTGAGATTTCAAGGGAATGCAAGTGGGCTGTTCCGCACAACGAATTAAAAGTCCGCGGCGACGTTGCTTTTATCGCAATGCATGGGACATATGGAGAAGACGGGACCGTACAGTCAATTTTAGATGACGCGCAAATTCGATATACGGGGTCAAGTGCCGCGGTAAGCGCGCTGGCGATGAATAAATTCTTATCCGGCCGGCTTTTTAAAAGGGTTGGGCTTTCGGTTCCACACACGTTTCTTATTCCTAAAACTGTATGGGATGGAGTGGATAAACTGAAAGTTCTACGTTCTGCATTCCAATATGTTTCGTCGCCTTGCGTAGTAAAGCCGAATAACCAGGGTTCCAGTGTAGGTGTTAGAATAATAAGGAACGCAGAGGAATTTAAAGGCGCGCTTGATTACGCATTCACGTTTTCACGCGAGGCGCTTGTCCAACAATTTATTCATGGGCGCGAAATCACGTGCGGAGTTCTGGATTACGGATGGCCGCGCAGCGCGTTCCCGCTTCCTCCGACGGAAATTGTCCCAGTGACAAGCCATTTTTTCGACTATAAGTCCAAATATGAACCAGGCGCGTCGGAGGAAATTACGCCGGCACGGTTACCGCAACATCTCATAAGGACGATTCAACAAGCCGCTCTTGGAGCGCATCGTTTTATTGGAGCGCGCGGGTTTTCCAGGACAGATGTAATTCTTGATAAACACGGGGAAGTCTATGTTCTTGAAATAAATACTATCCCTGGACTTACCGAAGGAAGTCTTTTGCCAAAGGCGGCGCTTGTGGCCGGGATATCATTTCCGCGTCTTTTGGATATAGTTATAGGCGCTTCTTTACAAGGAAAGTAAGCAGGGTTTTCGGATTTTTCACAAATTGACACGGCTTTTAACGGTCTTGTATAATTACCGTAGAACATTAATGAAAGGAGGTGCGCCATGAAAGGTGATTGGAATACCTGCTTGGCCCAATGGGAACTAATAAAAGGCAATTACGCTCTCCCCATCCTCTGCGGGATTGAAAACACTATCTGCCGGCTTAGCGGTATGATACAGCAGATTGATATTGTTCATCATGATCGTGACCCGGATAAAACAATAATTAAGCTTAAAATCAAGCCGGACATCGGCGAGCTGAAAAAGCTCACCATAACTTCAGAAAAGCCGTTCTTTTTTAAGAACGGACGGGACAAAAATGGAAAGCTTGTTTTCCTGTCAGAGGAGTTTAACAAATAACAAACCGCAATAAGGAGAGCTTATGTCAGGATGTTCCCAATCCCACAAGCCCGATTCGCATTAGTGATAGGTGGCGCTGAATTAATCATTCTACTCGGCGCTTCATGAATCGGGCTTTGTTTTTTTTATACAAAATATGCGACAATAGAATGCATAGAGAATATTTCTTCACGGAGATATGAATAAACTTGTTAAATATCTTATCGATGAGGGATATTTAAGAACTCCAGAAATTATACGAGCATTTGAGTTTATTGACCGCGCTAAATTTTTGGGAAGCAAGTATCAAGATGGAGCCGCGTATGAAGATATTGCAATTGTGCTCGATTCCGGCGAGATAATTTTTCATCCCTCTACTGTCGCGCAGATGATTGAACTGCTTGAGCCGAAACCAGGCGATAAGGTGCTTGAGATTGGAACCGGGTCCGGCTGGCAGACGGCTATCATTGCATGCGTTGCAAGCAACTTTTCAGTTTTTAAAAATCAAACAGCGAGTGTCGGTGAATCATCAGATGACGACGATAAAATTATTTCCAAGCAAACTGATTTTTCTCTCGGCGGAGTTGTTTCGCTTGATAGGCATAAACTTATTACCGAGCAGGCGGAGAAAAATTTGAACGAGTATGGTTTCGTGCGCGATGACATTACACGTATCGTCCGCAGAGACGTAGTTTTTGGATACACCAAAGAAGCTCCTTACGATAAAATTATTTCTAATGTGTGCCCGAATGTAATTCCGCGGAAATGGAAAGATAATTTGAAAGTAGGCGGAAAATTAGTAACGCCTTTCGGACAAAGCCTGCTTGTTCTTGAAAAAACTGGCAAAGACACGTTTAAAAAATCCTCGTACTTTGGCTTTACATTTCCTATGACGGTGTTTGCATGATTTTCATAACGCCAGTATTTCTAGCGCCTACCCGCAAATATTATGCCGGTCTGTGGATAACCCCATAGTGGCGCTTGACAGGCAAAAATGGCTGGACTACAATTGCTTTGTTAAATGAAGAATCCACGAATAAGAATGAAACATGGCGGGTGACCACGCACTCTGTTTTACTGTGTTTGTGGTTCCGCCCCGAAGGCGGATTTTTCTTTTTTCAATGGAGTACTTTGACAATCTGATAGTTAGTAGAAAGAAGTATATTAAAAGCGATTACTTACCCGAGTTAAAATACGGGTATAGAAAATGTGCGCGAGTTTCGTTAATGAATGAACGGAATACGTGCAATTAAGGGTGGATGGCGGATGCCTAGACACCAAACAGCGATGAAGGACGTAGTGTAGCTGCGATAAGCTTCGG
>JBBTVZ010000051.1:0-5539 GCA_038062995.1 Patescibacteria group bacterium
TGCTTCCGTTTGCGCTTGTCGCGTTAGTATTTTTTTCTACCTCTGAAGATACGGGCGGAATAGTTCTTGGGTCTGCGATTTTATTAGGCGGTATTATAGGAATCGTATCGCTGATTTTAGGAATTATCTCTCTTTCAAAAATAAAGAAGGGTAGCCAAGGAGGCAAGGGATTTGCTATCACAGCTATTGCGATTAATTCAATTGTAATTTTGATATCCGCATTTGTAATAATTCAATCTCAATTGTCCTTCATGATTGGTTTTTTCTAAAGTTTTGTTTTAGGTCATTCATATACGAAAATTTAAAAGCCACTCAAATGATACTTGAGTGGCTTTTGCTATGCTTATTATTTATTTAGCTGTCTTTCCTTTATCCCTGCGCCAGACCCATCTAAACTACATACGATGCTCAAACCGTTCAACTTCCATTTTCCTGCGGCCGTAGCTCCTTCGGCCATAGCTCCCGCAGTTTCAAATGACGCTGCAGCGTCGTAAATTTTTTGTTCGCTTCTTTTCCAGATTTTCCAGACGAATTGCTCATCTTGAGCAAAACCATCTTTCACGTCTGGTGTGGTTACGACATTATCCCCCCATGCCGTGATGGCAATGTTTTTTCCATTACCATCCCACCTTGAAAATCCCCCTATCTTTAGTCCTCCATCGCCTGCGCGATAAAAGACTCCGATGTAATCCCCGGATTCCAATGGGATTCCGTTTATTGACGGAGAATATGCAGGAATCGCTATAGTGTGATTCGGTCCGGTCTTTATCACGCTATTCCATATTGAAGGCGGGTGAGTGAGTGGGAAAATAATACTAAACGGTGAATCACTATCATCTGAAAAATCTATGTAATTAACAGTGACTTCCGATCTAGAACTTCCAACCACTTTAACTTTTAATTTGAAATGACTTCCTGTCGAGAAATTGACTGGAACTTTCCAATCAACATAGTCATTATTCTCAACGAGTGGTCTATTCATAATGATAGTCCCGCGTTCGTCGCCTTCAAGAGAGACACTGAAAGTCCACTCCGTTGGCCAAGATGGAAGATTCGCTATATTCCATCTTATTCTATACGTTTTCCCGATTTCAAGTTCTTCTCCTCCATTTGGAGAAAGAATTATTACTGAAACTGGGCCGCCAGTCATTGCTGGTCCTGTGGCTGGTTCTGTGGATGTTGAACCTGTGGATGGTTCTACTGCTAGACCTCCAGGTATTGTCGGTTCTGTCACTAATGTCGACTTTGACAGTGACGACAGTGATGCTGGCTCATTCCATTCATCTACTCCCATGCCAGTTTTTGCACAGGACATAAATGTAACGACAAATAACACAACTAGCGACAACAAAACTGCGATTTCTTTTTTCATTTCTCTTCTCCTTGAAGTTAGAAATTGATTGATATTAATTTGTTAATTATGTTAACTGTGGTAAGTATATCATATACGGTATTAGATGTCAAGTGGCTGTATAAATGAGTAAAAAAGCCACTCAAATGATACTTGAGTGGCTTTTGCTTATTTTTGTTTAATTTTTGACAGTTACCGTTGCAAGTGACGGCGTTCCATCAATACAGAGGCCGGAGATTGTATCGTTTAAGTCTCCGTCCAAATTTGCATCGTAGCCGAGGTCCGCTTCTGAAATTTTATAAGAAATATTTCCGAGAGCAGACACGGAAAGTTGAAACGTGTTGTTATTTTCAGCTGTTCCGTTTGTCTTGATCGTCAAATACCTGTGTGTCCCACCGTTAATTATGCAATCTACATCCACAGAAGATTCTTTCTGGAGGGACCCGATGTTAAAATCAATTGTGGACGATGCGTCGTTAATAGATGCCGATGCGATATACGTTTCAGAATCACTGCTCGATCCACCCATAGCAGACACGTATAGCGCAAAAGCGATTTTCTTTGAAACGCCAGCGTTTGAGAAACGGACGGACTTCCCAATGCTTATCGGTGCGTTTCCGTTGTTTGTCACCTTAAAAACACCAACAATTTGACCTGATGCCGTTCCAATGGTTGTCGCTGTCTTTGGTGAAACTGCTTCGATAACGACTTTCTGCGGAACCACGCGCGTGATTCCGGACACAAATGGTGTTCCGATCACCTTTCCGGACAAGCCCGTAACACTCCCTTTTATCTTTATGTCTGAAGTGTCAGCAATCATAAACTTGAAGTCATCTCCAAGTCTTCCCTGGCCGGCACTGGCTATGTCTGCCTTAATATAAAGAGTAATACCAGCTATCGGCACTGGCGCAGATAAGATGTTATCTGTTGCTGACCATGTCACCGATGTGTTGTCGCGACTATCGAACTGTGGTGCCGATGCTACTGGTGTCCCCGCCGTGGAACTTTCGTACAGTCGGATGTTCTTCAGGGTCGTTATTCCTAAATTTTTTCCAGCAGCGGTGAGTTTTAATGATCGAATCTTTATTGGTTCGCCTTGTGCTACCAGTTTAACTGCAAAGTAAACTTTGTCTTTTTCCCCGATACTAACCACTTGGTCCAGAGTCGGCGATGCGCCCGACCCGGCTACAAGTGAAACATTTAGTACTGGCGCCTGTGGCACAGTCACGTCAGGAGGTCCGATAACATTATTATCGGGGTTGGCGCACGACATCGTGGTTAAAAAAACAACCGCCAAAAATGCAATGATTTTTTTCTTCATCTTTCCTTCTCCTTAATTAGTGATATTAATTTGTTAATTTTTGTCTGCTTACAGTATACCATGCTGATTTACACAAGTCAAGTGTGTACATTACAAACAAGAAAGCCGTTCATCCTTGAACGGCTTTTAATTGTTAAATTATTTTGAAGGATCTGGAAAAACGAAAATCTCAATTTCTGTAAATATATCTCGCGACCCTTCTCCTTCACCTATCCGGTATGTCTTTCCATAGACAAAAACTTTCTTACCATTAAGCAATGTTATCATTCCCAACGGAAGTTGGTAATTCCTAACTTTGATTCTTGTGTTCCTCATTAGTTCTCCTGAACATTCAGAGCCCTTATTACCTTTTCCATCATCGTGCCAGATGGTAATTGTCAGAGTGGTATCGGTATCGGCACGTATTCCGAATTCTCCACAGTCCATTACCTCAACTGTTTTTTCTTTAACCGGCTTTGTTTTAGCTTTAGCACCCTGCGCATCAACTTGATTGGTAAAAAAACCAATTGCTGTTACAAGCATCAACAAAGTTGCAAGTGATGTAAAAATAGATTTTTTCATTATTATTCTCCTTATTGATTTGTCAAAAATAACAGTTGTTTATTACTGTTGAAAACATATCACACTAGATGTCTTATGTCAAGCATTCATCAGCACACGCAATAAAAAATGACCTCGCCCCCGCAGTTCCTGCGGGGTTTCCTGGTAAAGTAAAAAAGCCCCTCATCCTTGAGCGGCTTTTTAAAATAATTTATTCGAAGATAAGTATTCTAATTTCTTTTACTATCCTCGATGGAAGAGTGGCATCTTTGGGTTCGGATTCCTTACGCGCGTCTTCTTCAGTGATACAGAAGATACATTGAATATCCGGATTCCCTCGGAGGCGCCATAATTCTTCCTGTCCGGCGCTTTGTTCATTTATATAAATGAACGTCTGGTTGGTTATCCTACCGAGATAGAGATTTTCCTTAATTCTTTTTGTTCTTCTAAAATCGGTGCCAACTGTACTTATCCAAACTTGGCCACCGATTTTCGGACTATCGGTTTCCAGAAAACCTCTCTCTAGAATTGAGGAACTTATTTTCGGCCTTTCGTTGGGCTTTTTCTCAGCTTCGGAAAGTTTGATTACGGTTAACGAAAGAAGAATTCCATCAACCCTCTTTCCATAAGCAATGACCGACTTACCTTCTAAACTTCTAAGATCAGCTGCTGTTTTCTTTTCCTCTCCGATCTTTATTTCCGTTTCGGAGTTTATTATTCCAAAAGATTCCAGATTGGTTTTTACAAACACCAATACTTTTGAGGAATCGTCGGCAAATCCCCTGATATGGAAAATGCCTTTTTCGCCAACTGAAAAAACAAAATTCATTCTTGCTTCAACTTGCACCGCAAATAGCAGCGCCATAGCGAACAATAAAACCATCATTTTTTTCATGACTTTTCTCCCTTTTATTATTGATTTGTTAACTAGTTAACTTTAACTATATCTTGGTACAATATATCACGCTGATTTATATAAGTCAAGTGCGCAAAATTTACCTGAACTCAGGTACAATAAGCCATAGAATGGAACTTAATACATTGCTTTCCAACATTAAAGGCATTCCTCCCCGATTTCTTCCGAAACTCAAAAAACTCGGCATTGAGACGGCGCAGGATTTATTGTGGCATATTCCTTCGCGCTATGTTGATTTTTCGCGCGTGCTTCCAATAAGCGAGCTAAAACCACAGGAAGAAGCTACCATCCACGGCACTGTAGAAAAAGTGCGGGCCAGACGCACGTGGAAACGGAATCTGTACCTTATGGAGGCGTTTATCAGTGATGATAGCGGAACTATCCGCGCGACATGGTTCAACCAGCCGTATATTAAAAATATTCTTATTCCGGGACGTGAGGCGAACTTTTCAGGTAAACCGACGCTTTCAAAAGACGGCGAGTTGTATCTTTCAAACCCTACATATGAGCTTGTAAGCTCGCCGGAAACCGATACCAAGCACACTGCGCGTATTGTCCCTATTTATTCCGAAACGAGAGGGCTTACTTCAAAGGGCATTCGTTATCTTGTTTCAATACTTTTTAAGCAAAATATTCTCCTTGAAGAACCGCTTCCGAAAAGCATTCTTGATTCCGAAAAATTTCCGGCGCTTCATGAAGCAATTCACGCCGTGCATTTCCCCGATACGCTTGACGATGCCGCGCATGCGAAGCGCCGGTTCGCGTTTGAAGATTTGTTTCTGCTCCAGCTTCGCAATGTAACGGAACGCACAAAATTGAATCATTTAAAGGCGCATCCTACGCCTCCGAATGTTGAACTCATTAAAGAGCTCATTGATGAGTTGCCGTTTCCGCTTACTATTTCGCAGAAAAAATCGCTTTGGGAAATTCTTCAAGGGCTTGAGAAGTCGCATCCGATGAATCGCCTCCTTCAAGGCGACGTCGGATCCGGAAAAACGATTGTCGCCGCGCTTGCGGCGATGAATGTTGCAGAAGCCGGGCTCCAGGCGGCATTCATGGCACCGACAGAAATCCTCGCCCGCCAACACTATCAAACTATCAAAAAATTCTTTCCCGAATTCAGTGGAGGGACAGCTCTTTTGACTTCAAGTGAAGCGCGTATTTTCTATGGCCAGGGAATGGAAACAATAACTAGGAAGCCGGCGATTTTGCGCGAGCTTTCCGCGGGACGAATAAAAATCATCATTGGCACGCACGCGCTTATTCAGAAAAACGTCGTGATTCCGAACCTTGCGCTTGTTGTCATTGACGAACAACACCGCTTCGGAGTAAACCAACGCAAAGCGTTGGTTCGCGGATTTACGCAGACTGAAACGCAGAATAACGCAGACAAAAATATAGATGAAACACA
>JBBTVZ010000052.1:0-2156 GCA_038062995.1 Patescibacteria group bacterium
ATAATCTTTAGCAACCGCTTCTTCACGACACGGAACGGCGTACTTATGGCGCGAAGCGCGCGCCGAAGAGAATTCATTTCATTTGAGCTAAGTCCCGTGAAATCAGTAATAATAACGGTTTTACTGTTCTTTAAATCATTAATACCGCTCTCAACTGCCTTAGTTTTCTGTGCTTTTGTTTTCATGTGCGATAATTTTCTAATTTTTGTATCCAAAAATTAGCAAAAATTGAGCACCCCGTTAGATATCTTCTAAATCGTGTTTTAGCCGACTTTTGAGATATCGCTTACCCCATGCTGTTTTGAAATATATTTCCCTATGCGCAGCATCCCTTACGTTTACACTAATTTCGCAATACACAAGCTTGAGCGGCCGACGATCTTTTGTACTGGACACTTTTCCACTGTTATGTTCAGCAAACCGTTGTTTTAGATCTTCAGTGCGCCCAACGTAGAAATTTTTATCTTTTAAACTGCGCAACATGTAAACAAACTACATGGTTTTATCTAACGGGGTTTGTTAAGTTTTTGGAAAACTTAACAAAAAACCGCGACCTTTAATGCCGCAGAATAAGTGCTAAAACTTAGCCTTCCTTGATAGGACTTCTGTCTGCCTGCTGGCGGACTGCCTATTATCTACGGATATGCTGATATGTTACCAAAACAATATCTTTTGTCAAATATCCGCACAGCAACAAGAGAGAATGTATGACGTGTCATACACTACTATGACGTGTCATAGCGAACCCCCGAACACGCTTGTTTTAATTAAAACGAGACAAATAAAAAGACCGCCGGTCGGATTTCCCTACTAAGCGGTCTAAGAAAACATCGCAACGAAACCCTACTTACGAAAACGTTGATCCATATCGTATGACGACCAACACCGAAAAACCTGATCTACCCCTATGGTGTCTATAAAACACTCAACGAGCGAGTTTGGAAAATATTCTTTCGTCCGAAATCCCAATTCCCTCGCGATCCGCTGGATAACATCTTTCGTCCTCTCAGATTTTTCGTACAAACTCCTAACAAAAATAACAACCTCACTACCCGGTCTCTCCAACATCAGATCCGTCGGGAAAAACACGGAAACCATATCCTGTTCAAAATGAAGCTCCGAAATTCCTGAAACAATGCGTTTGTAATCGTTCATAAGTTCCAGAAGCAACCCTTCTGACGTTTCTTTTGGAACACCATATACGAAAATCATTGGCATGACTGTCTCCTTTCGATTTGATTTTGAATTAACTATCTAGAGATAGTGTAGCACGCCGCCGTAACACTTGTCAAACAAAACACCCGAATCCCCTACTGGCAACCCGCAATGATATTAGAAATTAGACATTAGGAATTAGATATTTCGGTTTTACATCTCCCCATCCAACTCCTCCAATAATTTCTTCGCCTTCGCGGAAAGCGACGTCGGGGTTTTTATATTTAGAATAACGTAAAGGTCTCCGCGCGAACCCTTGGTTCCAAATATTCCAAGCTTTGGCATTCCACGACCATGAATTCTTAATTTCTCTTTCAAATTAAATCCGGGAGGAACTTCCATTGAAAAAACGTCTCCGCTAATGTCTTTCATCTTTATTGCTTTCCCAAGTAATGCCTCGGTAATGCGAATATCTTTAGTCAAAAAAAGGTCCGCTTTTTTTCTTTCAAAAATTGAGTGTGGTTTTACGCGAATAGTAAGATATAAATCCCCAGGCGCGCTTCCGCGCTCGCCAACTTCTCCCATTCCGCTCACTTTGATAATCTGGCCGTCCTCAATGCCTGACGCTATTTCAACCGTGAAATCGCGCTCACCCGACACGCGTCCGTTTCCATTGCAAATGTTGCATGGTTTCTTTGGGACTTCTCCCTGCCCTCGGCACTCCGGACACGCCCGCGTCTGGGAAAAATTCCCAAAAAAAGTTTTGCGCTCTTCGCGGATTTCCCCTTTTCCACGGCACGTCGCGCATTCTTTTACGCCGTCTTTTTTATCGTACCCAAATCCTTTACAAGAATCGCAAAAAATATGCGTTTTATAGCGAAGCTTCTGTTTAACGCCGAAAAACGCGTCTTCAAGAGAGATTTCCTGAATAGCTTCAACATCAGACCCGCGCGTGTATGTTGGTCCGCGCTTGCCTCCGAATTGGCTAAAAATAGTTTCAA
>JBBTVZ010000053.1:0-9584 GCA_038062995.1 Patescibacteria group bacterium
TCAAGCCAGAGAGAAATCTAAGCAGAGGCAGGCTCATAGATATGCTTTTCAAAAAAGTCAGACATACAATGGTCCAGCCGTGTTTCCTTATAAATCCTCCAGCTGATATTGAACCTCTTGCCAAACGAATTGATGCTGAGCCCGGGAAAGTCGCCAGATTCCAGATAATGGCGGGTGGGACCGAGCTAGGTAAAGGTTTCTCCGAAGCTAATGACCCAATTGACCAACGCAAGCGATTTGAAGAGCAAATGAAGTTGCGCGAGACAGGCGATAAGGAGGCGCAACGTTTAGACGAGGATTTTCTTGAAGCGCTTGAATATGGAATGCCTCCCGCCGCGGGATTTGGCATGTCGGAGCGGTTATTCGCGGTGCTTATGGACAAGCCGGTCAGAGAAACTGTAGTATTTCCTTTGATGAGACAGAAGTAATATTTATTTATGTTAAATCCAATTTTTATAAGAGAAAATCCAGGGGCAGTAAAAGCAGGTATTTCTAAGAAAAATATAGATTCTAAGCTTATAGATAAATTTTTGCGTTTAGATGAGGATTGGCGTTCAAAAACAGCGGCGCTTAATGAATTAAATGGGGAACAAAACGCGCTTAGTAAGGAATTGTCAAAAAGGCAAAATGAAGCGTTAATGAGTAAAGCTCAACTTCTTAAAAAGCGTATAACGGAAATTAAAGAAGAACATGCAAATCTTTTTAAAAAACGCAACGAAATACTTCTTAAGTTGCCAAATATCCCTTTTGATGATGTTTTTATTGGGAAAGACGCGTCAGAAAATAAAGTTCTTCGCGAGGTTGGCAGTAGACCGGAGTTTGATTTTAAACCAAAAGACCATCTTACTCTTGGAGAGGCGCTCGGAATAATAGATGTTAAAATAGCGGCGGAAGTCGCCGGCGCGAGATTTAATTATCTTATTGGCGACGGAGCGCTTCTTGAGTTCGCGCTTGTGCAGTTTGCGATTAAAACAATAATAGCGCATGGATTTGTGCCGGTTATTCCGCCAGTTTTTATCAAGCCTGAAGTTTTTGAGGGTATAGGACGGCTCGCGGCAGACCAAAAGGAAGAGCGTTATTATTTAAATAGAGATGATCTATATCTTATTGGAAGCGCCGAGCATACGCTTGGGCCGATTCACATGAATGATGTTATTTCTTCCGAAGAACTTCCAAAACGTTATGTCGGTTTTTCAACTTGTTTTCGCAGGGAGGCTGGTTCATACAGCAAAGATACGAAAGGCATTCTTCGCGTGCATCAGTTTGATAAAGTTGAGATGTTTATTTTTTCCGACCCTAAAAAATCAGAAGAGGAACAAAAACTTTTGCTTTCTATACAGGAAGAGCTTGTTAAGAAATTAGAACTTCCATATCGCGTTATAGAGAATTGCACAGGGGATATGGGATGGGCAGATGCTAGGCAGTTTGACATTGAAACATGGATGCCGAGCCAAAAAACATATCGCGAAACGCACTCGTGCTCCAACACGACTGACTTTCAATCAAGCGGCATCAATGCAAAATACAAAACCGCCGGCGGCAAGAAAGAATATTTGCATCTTTTGAACGCGACAGGGATCGCCATCGGCAGGATGATTATCGCGATTTTGGAAAACAACCAAACAAAAGAGGGGACTGTGAAGATTCCTAAAGTGCTTCAGGAGTTTATGGGGAAGGAGGAGATAGGTAAGTAACTGGAGAAATTTTTAATTTTTAATTTACAATTTTTAAACCGCCAATCGGCGGGCGCCCTTCGGGTTTTTAGAAAAGAGCTTGACGGTTTTATGTTTGCGGTGTATCATAATAACACTGAAGATAAAGCATTTTCAGTAGTTGCGATGTGCTATGACGCGTCATAGCGTACTGTAAAATTGTTCTTTTCAATTTAAAACAAAAGGAGGATTGTCATGGCGGAGAAAAAATTATTTCCTGTCACAGGCGATCAATTTATTGATGTCGACACGAGAATGTCGGACATTAAGCGCCAGCTTCGTCTAGGTTTACGGGGAAAAAACGCAAGCCCATTGGATCCAGGGTTCATTCTTGATACACTTCAGGATATTGACGAGGTAAAGTCTGGTAAGAATAAGAGAGGTGATATTCTCAAACTTATTTCCGGCGCAGAGCAGATTATTATCCCACCGACCAATGGAGCCCGAATGTTTGTAAACGCGGAAAAAGTTTTTACAAACACTTATGATTTTAAAGGTAACTCAAGGTTAAACAAACCAGCTCCAGCGACGGAGAAGACCCCTGTCCACGTGTATGAAATAGTGCGAGATACCACATTCAGACAGATGTTTCGTTCGCTCGGTGTCAGCGCTGATCTCAATAAACCTCACCTTACACAAGACCAGATAATAGCATTCGCAGAGACGCACAGAAATTGGTTAGGAACCGTGCCACAATCAACGTTTTTTATATCCAGTGTTGGCAACTACTTCTTCGTTGTTCTTATTCAGATTTCCTATGGTACATGGGGTCCGGGCGATAACTACAATGTTAGTGTGTATATAAACTCGTTCAAATCTGGAGACGTTTTAGATGCCAGGGACAGGAATCGGTTAGTGATTGCACAATTGCAAAAACCCCCCGTAGTTTAATATTTACTCCCTTTATTTCTATCCCCTTGAACACTGAGATGTTCAAGGGGCTTTTTTCTTCTTTGCGCGCGTTCTTTTAAAATGTTGTAGAATATAGGCAATGGGAACGCTGTTTAGAAAAATCGTTTGGCTCGTAGTTTCGGCGGCGATTATATACGCGGGGTATAGGATATACACCGATTGGTGGAACGGGGAAATTCCCTCACTTGGCAGAATAAGAGAGTACGCGCAAAATATACTAGAGACGAAAAGCGAGGATGTTGGACGCGCTGTTGAGCAAAAGGCTGGCGAGTACATACAGTCGGTAACACAAGAAACGAAGCAGGGGACTGTCCAGTATTTAAAAGAAAAGACACATGATATTTCTACAACAGTCGGGGAGGAATTGATTTCTAAGACAAGGGATTTTTTTGGGATTTCTTCTTCATCCTCCACTGGTATAGGTTCGCTTGGAAACGCGGTAATTCCCGCGCCGACAGGTCCAGGTTTTTTCGTACCGTCGCCACCTGCCACAATTTCATTCGGCGTTGATTTGCCTTTTGTTATTTCAATCAATCGCGGCGCTTCATATACAGTTAATTGGGGAAGCGGGACGAATGAATCAGGCGTGACTACAAAGAGCGGACTCACGATTTTAAAACATTCGTGGGATAAGGAGGGGGACTACACGGTAAAAGTTTCGGTGAATGACAATGGAAAAACGAATGAATATACTTTTCCGATTAGAATTTATAAATAAGCATTATGACGCGAAATTTTGGAGAAAAAGACGTGTTGCATTTTAAATCCGGCAAGAAAAATAGATCACGCTTGTTTCTTATAATCCTTATCCTATTTCTTTTTGTTGCCATCACTGTCGCCGCGATTTATATGATTTTTTCAGCTGAATTTTTGAAGGTGGAAAAACTTTCCATTGATACAGTGCGGGGCGTTTCCAATGAAAAACTTATCAGCGAAATAGAAACTAATATTGTAGGTGGGAGCACACTAGCTTCATTACTTGGTCCGGATAATATTCTTTTTTGGCGTATTTCGCCAAAACGCCTTACTTTCGCAAGTGTTTTGCCGATTATTTCCGAGGTTTCAAGAAACGTTGATATGAAGAACAGGCAGGTTTCAATTTCCGTTCGCGAGCGGGAAGGATTTGGAACGTGGTGCGCGGTGGATGAGTGTTTTGTCTTTGATAAGGAAGGTGTAATTTTCGCAAAAGCGCCTGATAGCGAGGGGATTCTCGTCATTCGCATAGACGACTTGAATGCGAGAAGGCCGATTATTGGAATTCCTATTTTCCCTAATTTAGAGTGGCGCGACAATTTTTTCAATACGCTTAAGATTATTAAAGAGCGTAATATTCCGATTTTGAAAATAATCGTTAAGGATTTTTCACTGCGCGAATGGGAAGTTGTTTCGACGCTCGGATTTTCTTTCTATTTCAGTTTTGATTTTGTCCCCGACAACTTGTCGGCGGTAATTACAAATATCTCTGATAGGATCCCGTTTAGCAATATTTCTTATCTTGATTTTCGCGTTCCAAACAGAGTTTATTACCAATAAGTTCTGCAATCGCGTCTCCGTCGTGGTATTATTAAATGGATATGAATCAACGGTCAGGTTTCACTCTTGTTGAGGTCCTCATATACGCGACGGTTTTTTCCGTGAGCGCTGTTTTTTTGGTTAATATTCTTGCCACGATAACGAATATTCAGTTGAAGCAAACATCTATGAACGAGGTAAATCAGCAATTGTCTTTTGTTTCCGAGACAATCAAACGGTATGTGCGCGAATCAAGCGTTATAACGAATACGGCCGGAGTCGCAAGTTCGTCACTCGCCCTTCGTATGGCCTCGTCAACTCTTGACCCGACAATAATTTATGTTGATGCTTCAAGCACGGCGATGCATCTCTCTCAAGGTACGAGCACTCCAATTACGCTTACAAACGACAAGGTTACCGTCGGGAATTTTTCTATCACGAAATTTGAAAACCCCGGCGGTATGGCGGTTGTCCAAATTGACCTGACGCTTGATTACAATTCAACGGGAGCGCAGAGCAAGGCATCCCAGACGTGGCGAAGCGCGATTGCGCGCGTTTCCGCGGCAACGTTTGATTCTAGTTTATTGCCCACAACCAATGGTTCGCTGAATTTTGGGGCTTCGGATGCCAAGTGTAACGACGCGTATTTTGGCGGCACGGTACGCTCGGCTGGGAATATAGGGTTTACTAATTCTTCTGTCGGGCTGGTTCTTGTCTCGCCTTCAAGCACTTGTTTCCGAGTCGGCGTAAGCAATACCGGCATAATTACTACGAGCTCCGTGGCTTGTCCATAGTAAACGTGGCTTACCGTGAATATAATTAAAGGACTTGTCCTGGGTGTAGTCGAAGGATTAGCCCCGTTAGAAATCGCGCCCGCGCTCGGCGCGCCCAAAGGGCTTATGGGCGGGCTATTTCTAACGGGGTTAGCACTTGACTTGGTTGAGTGCTAATCCTATACTGGACGCTGTGAAACAAAACGAACGGACTCAAACAATTCTCGAAACGGCGGTTGGTGATTTTATAAAGATAGGAAGACCAATCACTTCTGAGTACTTGTATGAGGAGTACGATTTCGGAATCAAACCTGCTACTATACGGCTTGAACTTAACGCGCTTAGCGAACTTGGATATTTTTTTCAAACTCATCCTTCCGGCGGGAGATTTCCGACGAATAAAGCGTATCGTTTTTTTGTAGAACAAACGCGCGCGCGGATTCCTGAAAATATTGCCAAAAATGTCATGTCGCTGGCGCGGGAATTTCTTTTAGACGAGAAAACCTCGTTTTTGGAAGATCTCGCGGGTCAGTTTAGCGTTGCGAGCGTAGTGTGGGGTGCTTCAGGAAATGCGCAATCAAGTAATTTAAGCAACCTCCTTGGTAGCGTAGAGGCTGATAAAAAAAATGATTTAATTGGAATAGTTGAAGATTGTGAGATGCTTCCAGAGCGATTTGGCGGTTTAACTGAAGAATTTCGAGACGGAGCATTGCCAAAAGTTTTTGTTGGAAAAAGCTCTATTGCGAAAAGCGACTGCATCTCGATTCTTACAGGAAATTTTTTTACGGACAGCGGGGAATTTACGCTCGCTATCATCGGTCCAAAGCGGATGGATTACGAGAGATCCATGGCGCTTTTTAAATCAATACAAAAAGTCGCAAAATCCTAATTTATTTTTTATGGACGAAAAAGAAAAACCCGCAACACAAAATGCTCCTCCTGATGATTTTAAAAAGTGCGAGGCGGAGCGCAGTGAGTATTTAGACGGGTGGAAGCGAGCGAAGGCGGACCTTATCAATTATAAAAAGGAAGAAATACAGAGGTTTCAGGAATTTGCGAAGTTCAGCAATGCGGGACTTATTGAAGAACTTATATCGGTAATGGACAGTTTCGACCTTAGTCTAAAGAGTGTTGATAAAGACAATGCCGGATATAAGGGGCTTGTAATCATAAAATCGCAGTTTGAAGATATTTTGAGACGAGCCGGACTTGAACAAATTGCTAATGTTTTAGGAGAAAAATTCAACCCTTCTTATCATGAAGCGGTTTCAGAAATAGAGTCGGACAAATCGGAAGGTGTGATAGTTGAAGAGGTTAGAAATGGATATTTATTGTACGGAAGAGTAATTCGTCCAGCGCGTGTAATAATTTCAAAAGGTCAAAAATAATCAAACAATTAAAACAAAAATAAAAATATGCCAAAAATTTTAGGAATCGATTTAGGCACTACAAATTCCGCGATGGCGATCATAGAAGGCGGAGAACAGCACATTCTTGAGAATGAGGAGGGCAACCGCACGACTCCTTCAATTGTCGCTATCAGTAAATCAAACGAGCGGCTTACCGGACTTTTAGCGAAGCGCCAGTCCGTTGTTAATCCAAAGAACACTATTTTCTCTGTAAAACGGCTTATTGGGCGCAAGTTTGACGACCCGGAAGTTCAGCGTGATAAAAAGTGGCTTTCTTATGATTTGCAAAAATCAGCAACTGGGGGAGTTGAAGTAAAAATGGGAGATCCTTCGGCAGGCTCAGGACAAGGCCGTTGGTACAAGCCGGAGGAAATTTCCGCGATGATTCTCCAGAAGATGAAGCTAGACGCGGAAGCCAAGCTTGGAGAAAAAATAGACGAAGCCGTAATCACGGTACCCGCGTATTTTGACGATTCTCAGCGCCAAGCAACAAAAAATGCCGGCGAGATTGCCGGATTCAAAGTACGCCGAATCATAAATGAGCCGACGGCCGCGGCTCTCGCTTATGGAATAAACAAAAAGAAAAACGAACAAATTGTCGTGTACGATTTCGGCGGGGGAACATTCGACATTTCAATTCTTGAAGTTGGCGACGACACGGTTGAAGTTAAGTCGACTGGCGGGGATACGCATCTTGGCGGAGATGATTTTGATAAAATTATTATTGAACACCTCGTAGCGGAGTATAAAAAGCGCGAGGGTTTTGATATTTCAAAAGATTCACTCGCGATTCAACGCCTTAAAGAAGCGGCGGAACGCGCAAAGCATGAACTTTCAACCGCGCTTGAAACGGAAATCAATCTTCCGTACATAACATCAGACGCGTCGGGGCCTAAACATTTTGTAATGAAAATTACAAGGGCGAAACTGGAAGATTTGGTACGCGACCTTATTAATCATTCAATTGACCTTGTGAAAGAAGCAGTGACTGCACCGGCTCCCAAGGGCGCTGGATTCAAACTTGAAGACATAGACGAAATCGTTCTTGTCGGAGGGCAGACAAGGATGCCGGCGATTCAAGAAGCGGTTAAAAAGCTTTTTGGAAAAGAGCCGCACAGAGGAATTAATCCAGATGAAGTTGTCGCAGTTGGCGCGGCTATTCAAGCTGGAATTCTTCAGGGTGATGTGAAAGATATTTTACTTCTTGACGTGACTCCGCTTACTTTGAGCATTGAAACTTTAGGAGGCGTTGCAACTCCAATGATTCAGAAAAACACAACCATCCCGACTTCAAAGACGCAAGTTTTTTCCACTGCCGGGGACAATCAGACATCAGTCGAGATTCATATTGGACAGGGCGAACGGCCTCTTATGGCGGACAATAAGACGCTTGCCAGGTTTATTTTAGACGGGATCCCCCCGTCTCCGCGCGGAGTTCCTCAAATTGAGGTTACTTTTGATATTGACGCCAACGGAATTTTGAGTGTTTCGGCGAAGGATAAGGCGACCAGCAAGAGTCAGTCTGTGAAAATTGAAGCTTCAACTAGTTTAAACAAAGATGAAATTGAAAAGCTTAAGAAAGAAGCAGTTGAACACGCGGTTGACGACCAGAAAAAGCGCGAGTCAATTGACGCAAAGAATCAGGCGGAGACTCTTATTTATGTCGCTGAAAAAAGTCTTCGCGATGCGGGGGATAAGGTACCGCCCGACGTAAAAGAAAATATAATGAAGAAAATAGAACAGTTGAAGGGATTAAAAGATGGAGGAAACATCGAAGAAATAAAACATTCCACGCAAGAACTTTCCTCCGAACTTCAAAAAATCGGTGAAATGATGTATAAAGGTAGCGAAGACCCGAATAAAAAACCAGATGGACCAGCAAATGAGGCAAATAGTTGAGTCGGCGCGCGAATCGGAGTCTGAATCCGATGCGAGTGTGTGGAAACTCGCGGTTCTCGTCGTTTTGGGGGTGATATTCAGCCTTTTATCCGCCTACTATTTAAGCGTTTTTCTTTCTTCCGATAATTTCGGGTCTATTTTAGCAAGTTTTAGTTTTGCGGCGGTTCTTACGATTGTCAACATATTACAGGTTCTTTTTATTAAGAATCTCTGGGCGCTTCGCGGTGCCGTTATTTTGGAGTGCGTCGCGCCGATTATCTTTTTTATGTCGGCGATTTTCCCTGTTCTTTTTCTACCATTACTTGTCGCGGTTGCGCTTTATGTTATTTTCGCGCTTACTGGCGCCGGTCGCGGATTCAGGAATCTTTCGAACAGCCTCTCTGTTCAATTTTTTGGAGTCGCGAAACCGGTCGCGGCAAAGTTTGTAACAGGGTTTCTTATTTTTGTAAGCGTTGCGATGTATTACCAATTTATAGAACTGGGGAGGCTCGGGCCAGAAACCGGGCAATTTCTTATGAATCAGTTGCTCGCGTCAACAGAACCGGCATTAAAAATCCAATACTCCGGAATTTCTTTCAATCAAACTGTTAAGCAGTTCGCGGATTCCATGGCGAGAAGCGTTATAAATAAAACTCGGTTTGAGCCTATTAATGACCCAAATATCGGTTTGAGCGGAGACCTTACCCAGCTTTCAACCACAGAACAAAATAGAATCGCTGACGCGCTTTCTGTTAATATCCTGCAGTCTTTTGAAAAGCGAGTGGGAACGCTTAATCCAAATGAGAACGTTCGGGATTCTGTCTTTAACTTGGTTAAAAAATGGCTTGGAAAGTTTTCCGCCGAGTCGAAACAGATGCTTGCCGTTAGCGGGGCGGTTTTAATTTTCTTCTCATTGCGAGGTATTTCCATTATTGCGATGCCTATCATAGAATTTCTCGCTTTTGTGCTTTTTAAACTGCTTTTGATTTTAGGATTCGCAAGAATCGCCATGGAGAAAAGAGACCGCGAATTTGTAATTCTTTAGAAATATAAGCCATGAAAAAAGATTATTATGCAATTTTAGGCGTCGCTCGCGACGCCTCAGAGGAAGAAATTAAGAAATCATATAGAAAGCTTGCCCATCAGTATCACCCTGATAAATCAGGCGGAGATGAGAGAAAATTTAAAGAAATAAACGAAGCGTACCAGATTCTTTCAAATAAAGAAAAGCGAACACAGTACGACCGTTTCGGACAGGTGTTTTCCGCCGGAGGCGGACCCGCCTATGGCGGAGGTGACTTCTCTGGATTTGGCGGATTCGGCCAAGAGGGATTTAAGTGGAATGTAAATTCCGAAGATTTCGGAGACTTCGGTGATATTTTTGAAAC
>JBBTVZ010000054.1:0-2962 GCA_038062995.1 Patescibacteria group bacterium
GGAGACGCACGCTTGATGATTCACCATACGGCGGGTGACACGGAATGGTTCTCAAAGTTGAGCCTATTTGGAACGCCGTAAAAAAAATAAAGTCGTCCATAAAGGGGAAGACAAGAGTTATTTTATTTTCAACGCGCGGAAAGAGATTTGATAGCGCAATTACTAGGAGGTTTGCGAAATACGACAACCTCATTTTAATTTGCGGAAGATACGAGGGCGTTGACGAGCGCGTAGCAGAACACATAGCCGACGAGGGAATTTCAATGGGGGATTTTGTGCTCTCCGGCGGAGAAATTCCGTCGATGGTGGTTGTTGATTCCGTCGCGCGCCACGTCCCGGGTGTTTTAGGGAAGCAGGAGTCGTTGGAAGAGATACAAGGTTCGTATCCAGTTTATACAAAGCCGGATGTTTTCAAGTATGGAAAAAGCGAAAAGGCGTGGAAGGTTCCGGATATTTTGCTTTCGGGAAATCATAAGAGAATCGCGGAGTGGAGAAAAGAACATTTAAAAAGTAGCTGATAATTAAAGTGTCAGCTTTTGTTTATAAGTTGGTGGGGTTGACCCCGCCATTATTTTGCGTATACTCTCTGTATGATGGAAAGTGGAAACCAAATGGTAAATGAAATGGCCCAAGCGGGGGTTGTTTTTGGCCATAAGAAATCAAAGACGCATCCGCGCATGAAGCAATTTATCGGTGCGAACCGGAATGAACTTGAACTTATTGACCCTACGGCGATTTTTTCGAGCATTTCAAACGCGATTGAATTTTTAATGGATAAAGTAAGCAACGGAGGAGTTATACTCTTAGCTGGAACTACATCACCCGCGAAGGGAGCTGTGGAGCAATTTGCGAAGCGATTTTCTTTTCCATTTGTCACAAATAGATGGCTTGGCGGAACGCTTACGAATTTCAAAATGATTTCCAGCCAGATGAAGCGGTATGAAGAAATGAAGGCGAGGAGCGCGGAAGAACTTTCAAAATACACGAAAAAAGAGCGGCTTGAGCTTAGTAAGGAGATAAGTTCCATGTCTCGGTCGTTTGATGGATTGATGCCTCTTAGAAAACTTCCCGACGCGCTTTTTGTAGTTGATATTGAATCTCACGATACCGCTGTTCGCGAAGCGCATAAGCTTCATATTCCGATTGTTGCTATACTTGATACTAATGATGACCCGAAGAATGTTGATTATCCGATTTTTGCAAATGACCACGGCAGGGAAAGCATTGAGTGGGTGTTTGGAAAAATCTGCGAGGAAATAAAGAATCTTCCGGCAAAACAGGATGTAGTTTCAATTCAATAATATTTAAGAATTTTCCATGAGTGAAGACGTAAAGAAACTTCGTGAGATTACCGGCGCGGGCGTTATGGATTGTTCGAGAGCGCTTCGCGATTCCGGCAATAATCTTGATAAGGCGGTAAAATTAATTGCCGAGCGCGGACTTGATAAGGCAATAAAGAAACAAGACCGTTCGACTGGCGCCGGATTGCTCCATTCCTATATTCATAACAACAGGGTGGGTGTTCTTTTGGATCTTCGGTGTGAAACAGATTTTGTAGTTCGTTCAGACCTGTTCGAACCGCTTGCGCACGAGCTTGCGATGCATATCGCGGCGATGAATCCTGCTGATGTAAAGGAATTACTCGCGCAACCTTTTGTAAAAGACGAATCTAGAACAATAGAAGAAGTCATAAAAGAGGTAATTTCGAAAGTAGGGGAGAATATCCGTGTTGAACGTTTTGTGCGATATGAACTCTAGATTATTAAAGGTTTTTCTGCGTTAATTGAAAATGCCGCTTTTTTGTGTTAATGTAAGAATGTCGTTTTCCAGATAGAGCTTTTATTATTCATATGGTCACTTTTATTGTTGAACTGGCTGCTATGGTGAGTCTTGCAGCCGTTCTTTATATACTTATTTCCATACTTCCGAGAATAAACGATTCCGAGATTCAGAAAGTCACATCGGGACTTTCCTTTCACGCGGTCGTTGATTATTTGGAGAAAGCTGACGAACTCATAGCTTCGTTTTTTATCAAGTTTTTACGCAGGGTTCGCGTCACTATTTTAAAACTTGATAATACCATCGGCAAAAAATTGAATGAGTTCAAGAAGAAAGAGAAAAATGGAAATAATGAAAATCCATTTCCAAAAAACGAGGCGCCAAAGGAAGAGTAGTTATCAGTAGTTTATAATGCGCAGGTGGCAGACCACCGCCTTTGGCGGGGCCCCGCTATAGCGGTGGGCGGTCAATCAGAGGTTAAGAGAAATGTACGCAACTTATATAATCAGAAGCGTTTTAATCGGGAAGTACTACACTGGATACACTGCCGATATGAACGATCGTATGCGTCATCACAATTCGGGAGCAAATAAATCAACGCGTTGCGGGATTCCATGGGAAATAGTTTACCAAGAACACTTTCCCACAAAAAAAGAGGCGTGGTTGCGTGAACACCAAATAAAGTCGTATAAAGGAGGGGAAGCATTTAAGAAACTAATTGAGAGATATTGCGCAGGTGGCAGAGCGGTCAATTGCACGAGACTGTAAATCTCGCGCCTTCGGGCTACGGAGGTTCAAATCCTCCCCTGCGCACAATAGCCCTTTAAAAATAGAAACGTAAAAAGCGAGGTGGGTATGATAATATCCAAAAGAATTTTTATCTTTTTTACTGTTTTTACTACTGCTTTGTGGATTTCTGTTTTCATGACTTCCCAATATGCGGACTTTATTTCCACGCAAGTCAGGAGCAACCAGCCGCTCTTTTGGGCGATTTTATTTACAGTCGGGCTGTTCATTGAGGGGTGGGGATACCTAAAACATTTTCGTCATGATAGCCGGCAATAATATAAGAGCCGGCTTTTTATTTTGATTTTTATTGCTTGTTTTGCTACTTTTAGAACTGTATGCGCCACCTTAGCTCAGCGGTAGAGCAACTGTTTTGTAAACAGTAGGTCCTCGGTTC
>JBBTVZ010000055.1:0-4767 GCA_038062995.1 Patescibacteria group bacterium
GATTCCGTCAGAAATTCCTCATGAAATAGGTTCGCGCCATATTGTAAAGATACACACTAAAAAGTTATGAGCGAGGATTTTTCAAAGAACTTAGTCAAAGAATACAAGCACTGGACAGTTTATGTTCACGATAATCAGGGCTATCTCGGACGTTGTATTATTTGGTGCAAACGCGAAGATGCATTTGACTTGACTGATGCAATTCCGGAGGAGCAGAAAGAACTGTTTTTGGTTTTAAAAGATTTAAGAGAAATCGCTAAAAATGCTTTTCAACCAGATTGGTTTAACTACTCCTTTTTAGGAAATGAAACACGGCATCTGCACGGACACTTCATTCCAAGATATGCAAAGCCCAAAATATTTATGGACGTTGTGTTTGAGGATAAATTATATGGACATAACTATAAAACCGACCATAATTTTGTTACGCCGGAAGCTGTGCTTAGAGCAGTTAGAGATAAACTCTCAATTGAGTTACAATAAGTAAACTCATGGAAACATTTATTAAAGCGGTAATCACGGTATTCTTTATTGGTTTAGTTGTAGGAGGCATTGTGCTTTTCAGTGTTTTTCTTATTGTTCCCGCGGATAAACTCGCGCGCGTGGAGAAAGGAGACACTTCTGGAAATAAAAACGCTCCGAATATCAGCCAGTTCAATGAACAGTCGGTAATAGATAAAATTAAATTATTATTTGGGTCGCAATTGTCCGGCGGGACGCAACAGCCGCAGCAACAGGTAATACCGTCGAGTAGTGGAACTGTAAATAACCAATCAGTATCAAGTGGATATAATCCACGCGTTCGGATTTCTGGATTAATACAGAAAAGCGATGTTCCTGTCGGCGCGATTGAGCTGGTAGATTCCGCGGCGGGATTTACTCCGAAAATGTTTGAGGTAAAAACAGGAAGCGCGGTTGTCATAGCGTTTTCATCGAGCGACAGCGGGTCGCATCTTATCGCGTTTGAAAATCCGGAACTCGCAGACGTGTCAGTTGGAGTCGGGCCGGGACAATTAAGAGCTTTATCGTTTATCGCGCCAAAGGCGGGGGAATACGCTTTTCGGTGCGCGGTGCCGGGACACGCAACGCGCGGAGAGGTTGGAATAATGACGGTTAGATAATTGAATAACGAATTATGAATAGTGAATAGTGGAAAGTGGGAGCGGAAATTCCGAAAGCCCATAATTCATGATTCATACTCCATAATTCATTTTCAAGATATCCTAAAGAACCGCCGTTTGCCGATTTTAAGAATTTCTCCGCCCCTAAGATTCAGTATTTCTGAAGAATCTTTTTTTGTTTTATCTCCGATTTTAACTCCGCCCTGTTCAATAAGCCGCCGCGCCTCGCTTTTGCTTTCAATCCCTGCTTTAAGCAATAAGTCAACAACTGAAATTTTCTTAGAAACCTTGAGCTCTACAACATCATCAGGAGTTTCTTTTTTTGAAAACACGCGGATCCACTCCTCGCGCGCGCCGTTTGCCGATTTTTCGCCGTGATAAAGTTTTACTACTTCAAACGCAATCTCGAGTTTCACATCGCGCGGATTGGATTTTCCGTTCGAGAGCCCTTTCTTTATCCGCGCGACTTTAGGTATTGGGGTATCCGTGCAAAACTCCGCGATCGGCGCGATGCCAGCGTCATTAACCGCCATTACTTTGCCAAACATATCATTCGGCTCGTCATCTAAATTAATAGCCCCGCCCTCGCTTTTATTCATGAGTTTTTTTTCTGTCTTGGGGTTAATGAGTAATTTTGTGGTAAGCACGAATTTTTCCTTATGCTTATACGTTTTTACAAGTTCGCGCCCTACAAGCATATTAAAAGTCTGGTCAGTGCCGCCAATTTCCATATCCGTATCAAGCGCGACAGAGTCATATCCCTGCACAATCGGGTATAAAAACTCATGAAGTCCAATTGGTTTGCCCGCCTTGATGCGTTCTTCAAACATGTCCCGCTCAAGCATTTGTTGCACCGTGACATGTTGCGCAAGTTTAATGACGTCCTTGAACGTCATTGTGTCATACCACTTGGAATTAAACGCAATCTGGACTGGATTTTTCCCGCCGAATCGGAGAATTTTTCCAGCTTGCGCCTTGAACGTTTTAAAATTATCAGTAATCTCTTCTTCTGTAAGTACTCGTCGCGTTGAGAATTTTCCTGACGGATCGCCGATACGAGCAGTAAAGTCGCCGATAAGAAGGATAATCTCGTGTCCTAAATCCTGAAACTTGCGAAGCGTAAGAAGATTAGTCGCATGTCCCAAATGAAGATGCGGGCTAGTCGGGTCAATGCCGTGATAAATGCGGAGTTTTTTTCCGCTGGATAAAACTTTTTCAAGCTCGCTGGCTGACGGATAAATTTTATCAACCGACCGCGTAATGGCGTCCTTAATAAGTTTTGTTTTGTCCATTTGAAACATTGTACCGCGCGCCTGTATAAAAAACAAAACCCCGTTCCCACGGGGTTTTTTGCCTATTTATCCGTTTTCTTTTTTAGTATCTCGTCAATCAGGTTGTATTCTTTCGCCTCTTGCGGAGTAAGGTAAAAGTCGCGGTCGGAATCCTTATCAATCTTCTCAAGTTTTTGTCCCGTGTGCTTTACTAAAATCTGATTTAGGCGTTCTTTAATTTTCAAAATATGCCTTGCGGTGATTTCAATTTCAGTAGCCTGTCCCTCCGCTCCGCCCATAACTTGGTGGAGAAGAATTTCGGAATTCGGAAGCGCGAACCGTTTTCCTTTCGCGCCGGAAGCAAGAAGCACCGCGCCCATTGATGCCGCCATGCCGACGCAGATTGTTGAAACCGGCGATTTTACGTATTGCATTGTGTCGTAAATGGCGAGGCCCGCGGTGACTGAACCGCCTGGAGAATTTATGTAGAGCTGTATGTCCTTTTTTGAATCCTCGTGGTCCAAAAGCAAAAGCTGGGCGATAATGCTGTTCGCGACTTGGTCCACAATCGGTCCGCCCAAGAAAATAATGCGGTCCTTGAGCAGGCGCGAGTAAATATCAAACGCCCGCTCGCCGTACGCTGATTTTTCTATTACCGTTGGAATTAAATTCATATAATTAACTTATAACAAATGACTAATAATCGCAAGACTGTCGGAATTGTCCACACTTTATGACAAAGAAAGATTTAGTATACTAAATACAGCCCATAACCCCGTTCAAATTTAAAGAAGAACGGAACACAGCCAACCGAAGAATAACGTAAAAAGGAAGGTGCCTATGAATGTGTTTTTATCTCAGGCCAGTTGCAATACAAACAGTTGCAGTTTGATTAACAGCACGATCAGTTGTGATGTGTGTATGATGGACAAAAGCAGTATGCCGGTGTCTCCGAGAGCGAATAGCCCCAAAGAATAAGGCCGGGAACAATCTCGTAAAACATTCGCTCAAGGGAGTAAAAATCTCAGCCTCGCTTGCAATGATATTGCAACCATATAGCGAGGCTGGTTTTTTAAGTCAATAAAGGGTGCCCAAGGGGAATTCAATCTATATCACATTGACTCCGCTCATACGTTGGTGTAGAACGTAGTTAGTTATTTTCCAGGACAATAAGCAAGAACTGGTGTCATACACGTTATAGACGCAAGCTTCTCACTAGTTACAAGGAGGACACAATGAAAGACGATAACTGGCGATGGCGATGGATGCCGCAACATGGCATCTCTCATTCCAAAATTAACACAAGGCTTGAACATGCCCTTGGCCTCATAGACGAAATTATCGAAAAACCGCCGGAGTTGAAATAACTCGGGCGGTTTTGATTTTAACAAGCAAAGAAGCTGTATTACTGAAGGTTACTTTGTCGCTTCTGGCAACTTTATAACATCAATGCTTGTCGCATCAAATGTTTTCGCGCTCCTTAAATTAACATTACTTTCAACGTTTACGCGCGCGCCGGGCTTGATATCGGAAAGCTTGATGGCAATTTCTTCCAGTGACCCTTGCGCATTAAGCTTTCCAAGATTTACAAGCATTAACTTTGTTCCTTCAGAAACATTAACATATCGCGTATCCTTAAGCCGGGGCGTTCCATCAGTGTGAGGAAGGTAATCTTCAATGTCGTCAATCTCAAGTTCAATTTTTGAGCCGGATATGCTCTTTACTACGCCGCTCAAAACAGGAATATATTCTTGAGGCGTTGGATCTGAAACATCAAACACAACAGGTTGTTCATTTGTTACTTGGATATTATTGTTTCCACCTTGCATTGGCAATAAGTAAAACCAAGCGTATGCAATGCCTCCGATAACGACTAATATAAGGACAGCGATAAGAATTTGTTTCATATGTATAGTATAGCAGATGAGGTACTCTGTTATAAAAACCCCTACAAACAGGGGATTTTTCAATGGCTTGATTTTTTGTGGAAGTAATAAAAAACCCTTACAAAATATTTGTAAGGGTTTTTGGTTAATGATTTCCGCTTCTGTTGTTAGCTATTTCATCAGAAGCATTTTCATGGTTTTGGTGAACCCTGGAGTTTCAAGACGATAGAAATAAATTCCCGATGCCATTCTGCTCGTTTCCGTAGCAGTCAGCTCATATTCGTACGAGCCGGCTGAAAGTTGTCCGTTCACAAGCGTTGCAACCAGCTGTCCAAGAACATTGTAGACCGTGAGCTTTACAGGTCCTGTTTTTGGAACCTCAATACGAATCTTTGTAGACGGGTTAAAGGGGTTCGGCCAGTTCTGGGAGAGAAAATAAGTCGTCGGAGTGTTGTTGGAAATTTCATTTATTCCAGTCGTTACGTCTCC
>JBBTVZ010000056.1:0-9707 GCA_038062995.1 Patescibacteria group bacterium
TCGGGCCTACTGTTACACGGTACACATTGAAACCCGCGGAGGGAACAAAAATTTCACGCATCACTTCATTAAACCAAGACCTCGCGCTTTCGCTCGCTGCGCATCCAATACGCATTGAGGCGCCAATTCCCGGCAAATCACTTGTAGGTATTGAGGTTCCTAATAAAGCCGCCGCGGTCGTGCGGCTAGGAAACCTTATCCTTTACGAGGACTTCCAAAAATCGGGGCTGCTCACTTTCGCGCTCGGACGGAACGTAAACGGCGATCCGGTTTTCATGAATATTGAAAAACTTCCACATGTGCTTATTGCCGGCGCGACTGGTTCGGGAAAATCTATTGCCATTCACTCGCTTATTATTTCACTTTTATATAAGAATTCTCCGGATATGTTGAAATTAATCCTTATAGATCCAAAGCGCGTGGAACTTTCCGTGTATAACGGACTGCCTCATTTGATTGCTCCGGTCGTTATGGAAAACAAAAAAGCGATCGGCGCGCTTCGTTGGGTCATTCAGGAAATGGATAGACGATATCCACTTCTTCAAGAAGCCGGCTCGCGCGACATTGCAAGTTACAACAAGAACACTTCCGAAAAACTGCCATATATTATTGTTGTAATTGATGAACTTGCCGACCTTATGGCAACTTATGGCAGGGAAGTGGAGGGGTCAATTGTCCGACTTGCCCAAATGGCGCGCGCGACTGGAATTCACCTTGTTGTTTCAACACAGAGGCCGTCGGTCGAAGTCATTACCGGACTTATCAAGGCGAATATTACCGGACGAATCGCGCTTCAAGTGGCAAGCCAGATTGATTCAAGAACTATTCTTGATTCAGCTGGAGCTGAAAAACTTCTTGGAAACGGCGACCTTCTCCTTCAGAGCGCGGAGTTTTCAAAACCAAGAAGAATTCAAGGATGTTTTATCACCGAAGAAGAAATTAAAAAAGTCGTAAGCTTTATTATAAAAAATAACGAACCGGCCGCTGAAACAGTCGCAATCCCCATAAATGGCGACGAACAGGGCGGGCCACTTCCATTATTCGACAGGATGGATGAGAATGGCGACGATGATGAGCTTTTCGACCAAGCTGTTCAGGTAGTGCGACAGGCGCAAAAAGCGTCTGCGTCGCTTCTTCAGCGAAGATTGAAAGTCGGCTACGCTCGCGCCGCCCGTCTTCTCGATATTATGGAAGAAAGGGAAATTGTCGGTCCTGGCGACGGAGCCAAACCGCGTGAAGTTTTTATAACTGACGAAGAATCATAATGACACCAATACAACAACAACCCGCGGGGGAGATTAAAAATCTATCGTCGTTCCTTCATGACATGATGCGAATAAAAGGAATGTCGATTGAAAAGCTCGCGCAAGCAACGGGAATTTCCGAGCGGTATATTCGCTTGCTCCTTGAAGAGCGTTTTGACAAACTTCCGGCAGCGCCTTATGTACACGGATATCTCATTAAAATTGCGAGCGCGCTCAATATTGACGGCGAAGAACTTTGGAGCGAGTACCTAAAATACAACGACTCACTCAACCGTTCGGGGGAAAAAGACATACTTCCGGAAAACAGATTCGTCGGCATTAATGTCAATAAAAAAATTATTTTTTTCGGAGCGTTGATTTTCATTATTGTCCTCTATATCGCGTTCCGCATTCCTTCTTTCCTCGGTGGGCCGAATCTTATCGTGTTTTTTGATAATAATGCCGTCGTAACGGAGCCAAGTTTTACGATTACGGGAAATTCCGACCCGAAAAACGAATTGACAATGAACGGCGAAGTTCTTTATTCTAATAAAGACGGCGGTTTTCAAAAAATCGTCGAACTTTCTCCTGGTTTCAACACGTTTGTATTCAAAACAAAAACACTTATCGGCAAAGAAGAAACAGTAGTGCGGCAAGTTTATTTAAAATTCACCACAAGCACCGGGACAATCAACGTACAACCAATTAGTAATTAATATGCCAAATCCAAAAAAAGAAAAAGAAGAATCGCCGGCAAAGGAACTTGACGCGTTGATGGAATCGCTCCAGTCGCGGTTCGGCGAGGGAGCGATTATGAAGCTCGGCGAGGCGCAGAAAATAAATGTTGAAACGGTTTCTTCCGGTTCGTTCTCATTGGATTGCGCCCTGGGCGGAGGATTGCCGAAGGGCCGTATTGTAGAAATTTATGGTCCGGAGAGCTCCGGTAAAACCACGCTCGCGCTTCACGCTGTAGCTGAAGTGCAAAAACAAAAAGGGAGGGCAGCGTTTATTGATGCGGAGCACGCGCTTGACCCGGAATACGCCGCGCGCATCGGCGTAAAAACCAAAGACCTTATTATATCACAGCCAGACAACGGCGAGGAGGCACTGAACATTTTAGAAAGTTTAGTCCGTTCGAATATTATTGATATTGTTGTCATTGATTCCGTTGCGGCGCTCACGCCAAAGGCGGAAATAGAAGGAGAGATGGGTGCGTCGCACATGGGGCTTCAGGCACGGTTAATGTCACAGGCGCTTCGGAAGCTTACGGCAATCGCCGCGAAATCCGGCACTATTATTATTTTCATAAACCAGATTCGCTCAAAAATCGGCATTGTTTATGGCAATCCGGAAACCACGCCCGGCGGGCTTGCGCTCAAGTTTTACACATCAGTTCGTATTGACATCAGGCGGTCGGCACAAATCAAGAAAGGGGATGAGATTGTCGGCAACCGGATTAAGGCGAAAGTAGTGAAAAACAAAGTCGCCCCGCCGTTTAAAATCGCCGAGTTTGATATTATGTACGGCGAGGGGATTTCGTACGAGAGCGATGTAATAAACACGGCAGTAAAGTACGGTGTCGTTAAAAAAGCCGGCGCGAGCTATTCATTCGGAGATGAAAAACTCGGCGTGGGAGTTGACAATATAAAAGAAAAACTCAAGGAAGACACAAAAACGCTTGAAGCTATAAAAAAGAAAACCGCCGAAGCGGCGGAGAAGCAAGTATTGGTTGTTGGCGGGGGAGAAGAAGCAAGTGAAGAATAATTGTCTTTTGTGTGAAACATAAAAAGCACGGAATTTTATTCCGTGCTTTTTTCTGATGATTTTTAATTCAACAACGAGATTATCTGCTTTGTGGTCATTACTTCACAGTACAAAATCCATAATCTTGCCAGATATCCCTCATGGCCAATGAGCCTGTCCAAGGCAGCCGTTCCATCCCATGCGACGATAACATTAAATCCTGTTTGTGCCAATCCTTCTGCAGTACCGCCTGCACACACATCAGTTGATACCCCGGCTATAATAACGTTTTTAATGTTATTCGATCTTAACGTTTCACGTAAAGATGGTTTTAATGTCGAATAGGAAGCACAATATCTGTTTTTCTTGATGCGAATATCTTTCTGACTCACGTTCAGATCCGGATATATTTCAAAAAGCGGATTTCCTGGAAGACAGGCCTCAAGCGGAGATATTCTCTTTTGGTCAATGTACGACCTTGACTCAAATGGCGCCAAAAATCCTTTATCTTTTTCAATCGAATACTGAATCCAAATTACTTTTCCTCTTTTTTTCCTTACAATATCAGCCAGAATGTTTATGATTCCTGTTATCTCCCGTCCTTTAGCAATTTCAATTGGAGCGCCAGCCGCAACAAATGCATTTTGCATGTCAACGACAATAAGTGCGGTCTGCTTTGAATCCAGTCTTTCCCAAAGTGGAATTTTTCTTCCTGAGTTTGCAGCTGCTTTAAGCATCACGCTCCATGTTGTAATAGCTTTCTCCTGTTCAAACCCACTAAGGCCTAAACTATTGCCGTTTTCACTTATAATCCTTATAAATTCAGCCGGCCCATTTAGGTTAAGGGTTTGCGCATGCACATAGGCAGCTGCAGTAAAAACACAAAATGCACAAATAACGAATGGTTTCATTTTCTTCTCCTTCTGAATTAAAGGTTAAATTTAACCGACAGATACGTGCTTTGATTTCCGTTTTTTACAAGCTGTGCTATCCAAAACTGCACTGGAGTTTTAGGAATATTGATTTGAAATCTCGGCCCTCCGCCAAGTTTTTTTTCGGCAATAGCGCCGATCCCACACCATTTTTGTATCGGACAATTTACAGTCACCCGATACCAAAATCCACTTCCGCCAGTCTCCAGTAAGGTAAGCGACTGATATTTTGCATTACCTAATCCAATAAACCCGCCGTATCGCAATGGATTGTTTGACTGTTCAAGCCCTACTCCAGTTCCTATCTGAAGACATGGAGCTATGCGAATTGTCGGTCCTACGTAGGATTCCGCCCAATACTGGTTTACAAAAAACCAGCCAAAGATACCTACGTTCTTATTACCACTGCTCAAAAAACCTATGATTGTTGGTGTTGTTTTGTTTCTACTTATTAGATTCTGAGACTCGGCGGAAAAACGCGTTTGTGCTCTGCAGACTAAAGGGGCAAGCGATAGAATCACCGCGATGCTTAGTAGTGCTTTCATTATTGTTCCTCCTGTAATTTGTTTAAGTTGTAAAAGTTGATTCTAGCGCTGATTATGAATTAATATCTATGTATCGTCAACTATATTTGACTACAATATTATAGTACGCTATAATGCTGTAAAATAGCCAAAAACCGAAAGATTGTCTACATTTCTAGACAGTCGCATAAATAACTATGGAACAAGAATTGCTACAACTAGGATTTAGCAGGAACCAGGCAATGATATACCTCGCTCTTTTAGAGCTCGGTCAGACTACTGTTGGACCTATAATCCGCAAAACTTCTCTTCCTCGGCAAACGACTTACAATGTTCTGTCGGAATTGGAGGCGAAGAATCTTGTGTTTTCAGTTGTAAAGTCAGGAAGAAAGAATTGGCAGGCCAAAAACCCGCAACAAATTTTAGAAAACATTAATACTCAACGCCATTTAGCTGAAAAATTGATGCCACTGCTAATTTCCAAAAGAGATCTCGCGAAGCATGCCGCAGAAATAAAGGTTTTTGAGGGCGTTGATGGATTTAAAACAATGCATCTTACTAATCTAACCAACCAAGACGGAAATACCCAGGTTAATATCATTGGCGCAGCCGGTCAGAAGTGGATTGATTTGGCACAGCAAGGAAATTTCTTTAACAAATATGAGGAATTGAGAATGAAAAAGGGCATCAGTCACAATATTGTTGCATACGAAAACCAAAGAGGGGAGGTAAAAAGATTTTCAGAACAGTATTATTTACGACAACTCCCATCAAAGAGGAAGAAATTTAGGTTTTTACCAGAGGAATTTTATTCTCCAGTCGGGATTCAAATTTGGCAAGATAGAATAGAGCTTATTATATATTCAGACAATCCGGTTGTATTTGAAATCAAAAGCGTTCAGATTGTTAAAAGTTTTGAAAAACATTTTAAATTTTTGTGGGGCCTAGCGAAGGAATGACCCTACTGTATTATTTGGCGTTTAACCTGTAGAAATTCTCAAACAATTGCGCGACAAGAACGGGGCCGGTGCCGCCAGGGGTAGGAGTATAGGCGCTAGGCACTTGGTCCGCCAGCTGGCGGATAGGCGTTAGAAGAGAAGAATCAAAATCCCCGGAGAGTTTGCCGTCTTTCATACTGTAGCCGAAATCTATTACAAGTGCGTTTTCTTTGAGCATCTCGGGTGTTATGAGGTTGGGTTTGCCGACGCCGGAGATTACAATGTCAGCATTTTTAATAACACTCACGTCATCTCCTTCATTAATAAGAATAAGTTCTTTTGTTTTGTCTTTAAGCCATTCAGAAATCGGTTTACCGACAAGCGCGCCTAGACCAACAACCGCTACGTTGCAATTTTCAATTTTCAATTTACCCGCCTGCGCCGAGGCTTCGGCGGGCAGGTAATTTTCAATTATTTTGATTACTACTCCGACTGCGGGAGGAAGAACATCGCCACCGTTTAATACATCAACATCTTTTTCTTTTGGAATCGCGCTAATAATTTTTTCACGATTCAGATGAGAGGGGAGCGGGAGTTGAACAATTATTCCACCGCATTTGTTATCGTGTTCCAAATTGGAGATTGTTTTGATAATCGTATTTTCCGCCGCGCCTTCGGGCAAGTCAGTTAGTTTAAATTTCACACCAAGCTCGTCGGCAACTTTTTCTTTTTGTTTTAAGAAACTTATTGATGCTGGATTTTCCCCGACTAAAATCGCCACGAGGTATTTCTTTGGGCACGGAAGATTTTTTAACTTCTCAATGATTTCCTGCGCTATTTTTTTGCCGTCTATGATCATAATTTTGATAAAGTATCGATACCAATATACGAATGTACTAATGATACGAATAGGGACAGCATTTGTATCATTCGCATGATTCGTATATTCGCATCGCTACTTGGTGTTAAGATTGAATTTTTTTGCCAGCGCCTTTACTTCTTTTACGAGCGCGATTTCTGATTTCATTCCGCGAAGCGTTGCGTTTATCAATTCCGCGATTTTTTTCATTTCCTTTTCTTTCATGCCGCGTGTGGTCATCGCTGGAGTTCCGATACGAATGCCAGATGGGTCAACGGGCGAGCGTGTATCGTATGGAATCGTATTTTTATTCACAATGATCCCGACTCGCTCAAGCGCGTCTCCAGCTGTTTTCCCGCTTATATCCTGTGCCATCGTGTCTACAAGAAATAGATGAGAATCAGTCCCACCTGAGATAATCCTCCAGCCAAGTTTCTTAAGCTCCACAGCTAGCGCCTGCGCGTTTTTCACGATTTGTTTAGCGTATCTTTTGAATTCCGGCTTATTAGCTTCATTGAGCGCGACAGCAACGGCCGCTATCTGATTCATGTGCGGGCCGCCCTGAAGTCCGGGGAATACTGCCTTATCAATCGCTTTCGCGTATTCTTGCTTTGAAAAAATCATTGCCGCGCGCGGACCGCGGAGCGTTTTGTGCGTTGTTGTTGTAATGATATCAGCATACGAAAACGGTGACGGATACGCGCCGCCCGCGATAAGTCCCGCGAAGTGCGACATATCAACCATAAGTATTGCGCCGCAAACATCGGCAATTTCCCTAAATTTTTTAAAGTCAATAACTCGCGAATATGCTGTGGCTCCGGCAACAATAATATTTGGTTTTTCTTTTTTTGCCAGCTGTCCGAGTGATTTATAATCGATTTTTTCCGTTTTTTTATCAACGCCATACGGAATCTGCTTCCACAATTTTCCAGTCACGCTCACCCTGTGCCCGTGCGTTAAGTGTCCGCCCATTGAGAGTTCCATCCCCATGATTTTGCCACCGATTGGAACAAGCGCGTGGTACACCGCGAGATTTGCAGGGGAGCCAGAGTACGGCTGAATGTTTACGCTCCATTTGTTGCGATCCGCCGGCTGGCGGATAAACAATTTTAGTGCGCGTTCTTTTGTGAGATTTTCTAGTTCATCAATTATTGTATTACCGCCATAATATCGCACGCCAGCGTACCCTTCGGCGTATTTATTGGTAAAAACGGAGCCAAGTGCCTCACGCATGTCCCGCGAGGCCACGTTTTCAGACGCGATTAGATTTATTGTCTCTTTTTGACGTTTTTCCTCTTTTATTATGAGATTTTGGACGGTCTTGTCTTTCATCAATTGATGTTTTCTAGTATACGACTTGGCGCGAAAAAACACCAGTTTATAAGGGGAAAATGACATATCCTCATATTATCCCCCCATTAGAAATTACTGTCCCATTGCGGCTATCGCCGTGCCTGCGGCAGGACAGATTTCTAATGGGGCAAGCCCAAATATAATCTATTGAGTTGAGGTTGCAGTAGAACTTGTCGCAGTTGAAGTCGCTTGTGTTGTAATTTCAAGAGGAGGCAACGAATTCGAGTTTTCACCTTCTGTAATATCATTGTTTTCCTGCGCCTGTGGCGGTGCAGGAAATAAAAGAGGAACATACGCCATTACAAACGACAAAATAAGAAACGAGACAATAATAACTGTTATTGATTTTCTTTTCCAGTCCATGTAGTTAAGAAATTTTCAATTCACAATTTTCAATAAATGACTCAATGCATCAATGACCAGGACGTTTGAAAATTGATTCATTAAAAATTAAATGAAAATTGATAATTGATAATTTACTTCGGAGTATTCAGAGTAATCCTGTTGGTGGCGCGTCAATTTCTTTATACTCGAGTGTTACTTTTTCCATTTGAGGAACATTCCTGCGCGGAACCCAAAGATAGCCCTGTTTTTTTATAAGTTCGTAAATATCTTTCGTGACCTTTACATCATTTAAGCAGTAATCCTTCAATTTTTCCATCTCTCCGTTTCTGTAAAAGTCCGGCGCGTCTAATCCTTGCCCGGTTTTTCCAACTCCGAGATTCGCCTCCGCCAAAATTCCAAGCCCGACCCTCCTTCCGAAACTTTCTTCAATTTCTACAAGAATGTCAAAATGGGGGATTGAGGAAAGATTGAATTTGAAATATTTATTCAAAACCGGAACATCAAACCGCTTGCTCGCGAATCCGATAATAAGGTAGGCCTGTTTCATAACCTCCTCAAGTTTTCCCATTTCATGTTCTGTAAAGCATAAGTATGAATCATTATTATAGGAGTACACGCACACGACCGAAATCTCTAAGTCGCTTACGTTGTCCCGCCCGCCGACGTCGGCAAACGTATTTTTCGTTTCAATGTCAAAAACAATTTTATCGCGCATGATAGGAATAACAATACCACTATTTATTTTTTACTCAAAACCGCGTCCAAATTGTCGTTTTCCGCCGTCTTATTGTGTTTTACAACCCTACAGCGCACGCATCGATGCGATATCACAAACTCGCGTTTTTCCACCTGCAAATTTACCGGCTCCATCATTCCTCCGCACATTCCGTTCCTGTCTCCAGGGTTTTCATCAACGTGTTTGCTCCACAGGCACTTTGGGCAGTGGTTTGTATATCCGTTTCCTATCACAGCATTTCCGCAGTGTTCGCAGATAAAATTTTCTTTATTGCGTTTGAAGGTTTTCATTTAGATATAATATATCTTGGCTTGTACAAGAATCAGCCGGACATTTCTAATTAAAATTAAAGGCGTTTTTTATTTTAAAAACAAATTCATCCTGGAATTTTTTTTCGCTATTGGCTTTAAAAAGTTCATGTTTTAGTGAAATAACATATATACCTTTAAAACTACTCTCCTTAAAGTCATTTTTCTTCATTGAGTCTGTATCGCTTGGTATAAAGTAACTATCGTCTACATGTAATATCAAAATTAGATTTTTAGCTCTTTCCTTATATTTGTTTTCAGATTTTTTTACCAAAAGATTTAGTTGTATGTTTTTAAACATCTTCCAATCTTTTCCAGGGTTACCCATTCCAGACTCACCCCTTTGACTTCTCATAAATTCAACATCGCCTTGTATCATTTGTTTCATTTGTAATTTTAATTCCTCGTGTTCTAAAGAGACTAGTTTTGCATCAAAAAGAGGTTCGTTTTTGACTTCGGGTAAAACGGCTTTATATTTCCAACCATATTCTTTTTCTAAATATCTAGCAAAAACGTTTGCCGTTTCTTCGTTTTTTGGAGGATTTTCCATTAGGATTTTGTATCTGGATTAAACTTTAATTTTGTGGGCGATGAAGTCCGCTATCCGCCAGCCGGCGGAGAACCTACGACCTTCTCGGCTTGCCCCGTTAGATGCCTTGTGCGCGCTGAGGGGATTGAACCCCCGACCTACTGTGTGTAAAACAGTCGCTCTACCACTGAGCTAA
>JBBTVZ010000057.1:0-2133 GCA_038062995.1 Patescibacteria group bacterium
CAAGCCCTACTCCGCCGTAAATAAATAGAGGATTATATTTCTTGCCTACATCCCCTATCACCGCCTGTATTGCCGCGTGAGCGAGTTCATTCGACGACCCGACGATAAAAGAATCAAGTGTGTATTTAGGATTTAAATTTGTCCTTGGGTCAATTTTAGATTCAACAAGTGGGAGTTGTGCCCCTTCTTCGTCCTTTCCAACCTTCAATACCTGTCTTACTGGATGGTTTATTGAGGCATTTATAACTGAATAGTTTACCGACCTAACCGAACTGTCAAAATTTCTCAATGAACCGAGAATAAGTTTATGATAACGGTTCTTAACCCACTCTTTTGCGAAATTATTAGGAAGTCCGACGAGAGCTATACCCTCCTTCTCATTCTTTTCCATGAGTTGGCTGTTTTTGAGCCATGTAAGAAAGTTAGGCCGTGAAATTTGCAACTCAACTTCCCCCAAAACATTTTTCCATAGCTCATTGTGGTCCATGTAACACTTATAATAGATGTATTTTAAAACTTTTCAATGGAGTGAAAGGCATAAAAGTTGCCTTCCTGTGTACGACTTGTTGATAACTCATAAAAACACCACAGGGGTTGATTTTTTTACAGGTCTCATATACAATAAACCCATATTATGAGTAGAACATATAGGCCTAATAAAAGAAAAAGGGGCAAAACACATGGTTTTCTTGTTAGAAAGAGAACTGTAGGAGGAAGGAGTGTTGTAAAAAGGCGAAGACAGAAAGGAAGAAAGAAGCTGACGGTCTAGTTTAAGCGTGAAGCCGCGCCTTAATGAATAGTTCTGTAGTTATTATTAAGAAATACAGCAAAGGCTTTCAAAAAAAGCCTTTATTTGTTATTGTTGGAAAGTCGGTATTGAAAAAATCAACCGATAGAAACCTTGTAAAAAGAAGAATCCGCGCGATCATGGCTAAATTTATAAAAGAGGGTAGAAATGACTACGCGATTATTATTAAGAAGGGCGTTCTAGAGAAAAAATACGGAGAGTTGAAAGAAAACATAGAATCGGCAATTAAATATGGGAGAACTATTTCATAATTTTATTTTCAAGCCAATCTTATGGCTTTTGGAAGTGATACACGGGTCAGTGGCGTTTCATGATTTAGGCGTCGCAATTATTATCCTTACAATAATTGTCCGTTTTGTTTTATTACCTCTGTTTTACAAGGGCGCGAAGGACCAGGCGATTATGCAGCGCCTTCAGCCAAAGATAAAGGAAATTCAAAAGACACACGAGCAAGATAAGGAAAAACAGGCCAAAGCGATGTTTGAATTGTATAAGGAGCACAAGGTAAATCCGCTATCAAGCATCTTTCTTATCCTGATTCAGCTTCCGATTTTTATAGCGCTTTTCCAAATTCTAAGCATAGATACCATACGCAGTTCATTTGACAATACGTCGTTTTTAGGCTTAATTAGTCTAGAAGAAAAGAACTTTGTTCTTATTGTAATTGCCGCGGCTTTGCAGTATATACAAGGGAAACTGGCTCTTCCAAAACAAGCCCCAAATCAAGTACAGAACCCCATGGAATCAATGGGGAAAACGATGGTTTTTGTGGGCCCGATACTTACTATAGTGATTCTTGGAAATCTGCCGGCGGCGCTTGGATTATACTGGGCGGTTTCAACGGCATTCTCGATTATTCAGCAGATATATGTAAATAAAAAGACAAACCAATTAAACATCATATGAACGACACATTATTAAAAACAAAAAAACTACTGGAGCTCGTTGGGTTTGTGAATACGGAAGTAACTATGGATGATGAACACAGGAAGATATCGATTTTTATAGATGATGAAATCATTAAAGAAAACATCTCTGTGATGCTCCAGACATTAGACCATCTTTTAAACCTCATCCTCCGCAAGGAGGGAGATAAAATTTACATTATTGACCTGAATAATTACAGAAAAGAGCGCGAAAGGATTATAGCTGAACTCGCGCGCGCCGCCGCGCATAAGGCGATGCTCACAAAAGTAGATATAGAACTTCCACCCATGAACGCGTATGAGCGCCGGCTAGTTCATATGGAAATAGCGAGCCATCCGGAACTCAAAACTGAAAGTGTCGGCGTTGGCAGACAACGCCACACGGTAATAAAGCATCTG
>JBBTVZ010000057.1:2143-14563 GCA_038062995.1 Patescibacteria group bacterium
GGATGAATACGAAGGAGGGCATGCTTCAGATGGGTTTTGCTCCGCGCCTACAGCGCAGCATCTGAAGATGCTGCTAGCATAAGCCAGGGGGAGCTTCACTCTTGCGCTAAAGTAAGCCGGTAGAGAAAGTTATCAAATTTATTTACGAAATAAAGATATGAACCCGCGATGCGCGGGTTTTTCGCGTCTATGGGCTGGGAATTATTTAATTCCGAAACATTAATCTGTTTCATAGATTCGGACGCAGTGTTCATTACATATAAAGCGTCGTCAAAAAACTTTTTGTTCGTGAGGAATGAATCCAATAAGCTGGAATCAGCGGAGATGGAATCCGTGTTTTGCGGAACGAAGCAGGTAATTGTTGAAAAATGCCCTTCGCATTTTTGCGCGAGAGTTTTAAAAGGCACCGGGAAAATATCGGCAAACGTGCTACTGGCATAAATTTGGAACTGCGACGAGTTTGCGACAAAGGTTTTTGTCTTATCCTGCGACCAATGCACTGAAAGCTCGCTTTCCCCTTTTCTGATTGTATTAAATGCGAGTGTTTTTGTATTAAGAAGCCAAATTCTGTTTTGGAGCGAAAGATATGGCTTTTCGGCAATATACAAACTTGTCGGAGAAATAAATGTAAGTTTAACATCGTGAAAACGGAAATCCTGAATCAATGCCTTAAACGATGGCGGGGTTTTAGAAGCGTCGTAAGTACCTAGAGATGTTCCGCCATTAGAAGCGCTTATAATCGCTATAACCTCATTATCCTTAGCGCCCCATGTCGCGGTAATAATTCCAGACGGGAGCGGTCTCCACGCCTTGTCCACAGCGTCAAAAATGCCCCATTGCGGAGAGCGCGGATTCCCAAAGGCTAGAAGCGCGCGGTCGCCCTTAATGTTCGGTTCAAGAGAATTTAAAGCTGAAAACGGCTGTGATGAGATTTCTATATCCTTCCCCTCTTTCGCGGAGAAAACCTTCCCGTCGGCTGTGAGATAGTACGCTTCTTGCGCGCCCTCATTCGCCCAATAATCAAAGATGGGGATGTCGCTTAGCTGGATAAGAACATTTTTTTCTTCCGTACTGCTTGCGTTTGCGTCGCTAATTGTAGTGGTGCTTATATCAGCGACTATTCCAGTATCTATGTCTGATGTCGGAAGCGTACCGACTGGAAAATCAGAAGAAAGAATCTGGTCTACTGATGGTGAACTTGGTGCGCCTCGAAACCAGATGAGATAAATTATTAGCGTAACAATAAGAAGAAAAAGAACTGCAATTATAATTTTATATTTTGCTGTCATTTTAATTTAAAATGAATATGATCTCCTTCGTCTACTTCGCAATTCTTTTTATAGTCAACCAAGTCTTCTCCAGGCGCATTAGGTCTACTAGAAGGCATACAAATTACATTTACACTAGGATCTTTAGATAAATATTTCGCAATAGACATTTGATTATCATAATTACTTACTGCATCTAACCCAGGAAAATTAATCCGTAGATCCACCACTGGTTCTCCGGGCCCGTGTGTTAAATGTCCCTTTTCTGTTCCTCCGGTAACTGTAATAAGGCAATTAGTTTTAACTGGAGTTGAGCCCTTTTTAGTACCACCCAGAACGGCATAAGTCGGTATTATATAAGCCGTGCAACTCTGTTTAAGTGTTTTAAGAAAATCAATCGCATTTCTTGGTAATCCGGCGACTGATGTACAGTTAGTTTCTTGCGGATTAGGGCAAGGGTCTTTATTTATAAAAATGCCTGCGTTTTCTAACTCTTTGCGAATCAAAGCGTCGGCGGTGTTTAAAGAAACCCCTCCTTGTACTGTATTATCTTGTTCTGCGTTTGAGCACATTATTGCGTTGCTATTTAAAGAAATTTCCTGGATGCTGGTTTTATCAGGCTCTAGATAGGCATAAATTAAACACGCTGCGGTGCCGGGTCCTCCTGGATTTTCTTTTGTACTCTTTAAATAATATGGGTAACTCCATATTTTTGAATCCATTGGTATTTTCCAAGAAAAATTATACCAACTAAGATTATAATAATTTGTATCACTGATTTTTAAAGCTTTTTTTGTTATAACCTTGTTATAAAAACATCCACTATTATTATCTGGATTTTCTTCGGTGTGTAAATATTTAATAGTTTTCAGGTCGGAGCATCCTTGAGCCTTCTCATCCGCGGCTTTTTTAGGAACAACTACTTTGAACGGCACTGATGTCTTGAGTGTTACGAGTTCCGGATTGATAGTGTTAAGAATCAAATAAGTCCCAAAAAGAATAAGGATGCCAAATATGGCGGATTTAATCATCTCTCTTCCCTCGCTCTTTTTATCAATATTTCCAGTTGCTGACATATATATTCCTCCGGCTACAATCATTGCGACTGCTAAAATACCGGCAATCGCGATTCCAAACTGATACAGTTTTATAATGTAATCTATAAATGACGTGTCTTTAGTGACTCCTTGAATGCACGGTACTCCCCCGATATCGCCGGACGGGCACGGGAAATTGACATCAACTATGGTAGAAGTAGAAGAATTAGCGGAAGGGCTGCCATATTTAATTTCAACCGCCGCGTAAGCGCTTGAAGAAACAAGCATAACCGCGGAGAATAGTAGTATAAAAACAACAAACTTTTTCATAAAATAAATTATCTAATATATAGTTTAGTGTATGTGTTTGAGAACTCGGTTTGTGAAATATTGTTTTGAATAGTTCCGGTAACAAGAAGCGTTTGTTGGCTGGCCGCCTGCGGCGTTCCGATATTAAGGGAGAGGACGTTATCCCCTATTGAACTTTGCCGGGAGCCGTTTATATCCCATGAAAATTTAAGCCCGCTAAGCAAGGTGTTGGTAAAAAAATATGGAATCGCTTTTATCGTCGCTTTACTTTGCGCCGATATGATTGAGTTCAAGTATGGAATTTCTATGACAACCCGCGGTTTCGCGACGGGAATCCGCTCTATGACTTCTATCGTGCCTTCGGTTCTTTCAATTTGGATTTTTAAAAGATGCCCTTCGCCGTATACATTGCGCGTGTTGAATGTAATGCTCTTTTTCCCGACGCCCTCGTCCATAAAAGAATCATCAACATACCACGCGATATTGGTGCCGGTTATGTTTAATAATTTTCCCGCGCGGACAACTTCAACAGACACCGTAATCGGAGTTCTGAATGTTGTTTGCGGCTTCCCTTCAAAATCGGCAGGATAAAAATTATTTGCTTCCCACGTAACAATTGCGGAATCGCCCGCTTGCGCTGAAACTATTTTTAAAGGCGCGAAGAAAAATCCGATAAGAAGCAAAAACGTTGCGATTTTTGCGAGTTGCATCCTGCTTATTATACCTTATTCTCCTTCGCCGCCCAGCCTTCGTAGCCAAAGCTACTTCGGCGGAGTAGGCCAAAAACCCAGGCGTAAGCCAGTGGGATGAAGGCGAGGAGAACCCTTCCGTAGTTTTAGCGAAGGAGGGTTGGCTATCCATCGCTACTCCGTAGCTATGAAATAGCGCAGGATAGCTTCGGAAGAATTCCGCTTTAATACCACGGCCTTACGGCCGTGGAGCTTCATTTAACTCCCCTAGAAACTCTGCGGTTGTGAAGAATTGCGCTTACAAGAAACACGGAAAGCGTTGTTGGAATTGAGGGTATAAGATTTGCCGAATATTTCGCGATTTGACTGCTTGCTTTTTTCGAATTCTTATCGCCTTTGTTTTTAAACCACATCCAAAAACCGAGCGTAACACCACTCCTTATAATAGGGCTGACAAAAATTCCTATGATAAGCCAGTCAAGAATCGCGCATGACCCGTCAACAGTGAGAGTCGCAAGACTTCCAATAACCATCTCGGAAGATGAAAATTTTTTAGGTTCAATCATAAATAACGCGAATATACTGTTATGGCTGGTCTATTCCCTTGGCTTCAAGCATTTGCTCCGGGTTTGTAGTTATAATTTGGTCCTCCGTGTAAGAAGCTATCACTTTTAGCGCGACATGTTTTAGTCCGGCAAAGAACAACCCCTCTCCGACGCCGGATTCAAGAAGAAATGCTTTTTCCCCGTCGGTAAGGCCGAATGCTTCAGCGACAGAAGTAATACTCGTCGGCGACTGTTTCATAAGAAGCTGGAGCGACGAGTTTGTTATAATCGGTCGGCCATAATCAGACTTGATAAAGTCTTCGACATCCTGCGTTATTGTGGTTATTCCAAGATAATATTTTCGCGCGCGCTTTACGAGGCCGAAAAGAAACGCCGCGCTGTCTTTGTACTTCATCATCCACCACGCCTCATCAATGATGAGTATGCGCAACTTTAGTTGCGACCTGATAAGGTTCCATACGAAATTTAAAACGATATACATAGCTATTGGCCGCAATTCTTCCTCAAGGTCTCGGATTGAGAAAACGATAAGGCGATTTTTAACATCAACATTGGTTGGCGCGTTGGTGAATCCGGAATATGACCCGTGAACAAACTTATCAAGGCGCTGGGCTATCCCCCTCCCTCCCTCGGTGTTTTGAAGGATAGTTTGCAAGTCGCCTAAAAGAGGAGGATTTAAATCTTTAATAGACCCGAAATTTTCAGCAGTAATGTCGCGCGACGCGTAGGTTTCGGTAATTACGCGGTCAAGCATCGCATCTTCCTCTGGTGTAATAACGCCAAGCATAAGTTTTACAAGTCCCGTGAGATTCAAAATGTGCGATTTAAACACATCTGCCGGCTCGTCGCCTTTTGGAACGATAGGAATATCAAACGGATTAATATGGCTTTCAGATGTCAGAGAAATTTTGAAATAACTTCCACCGATTGCATTCGCGAGATTTTCGTATTCGTTCTCAGGGTCGATTATTATGACGTCGTTTCCAAGCATAAGCGACCTAAGAGCTTCTAATTTTGTCGCGTATGATTTTCCAGCGCCGGATTTTGCGAACACGACCTGATTCGCGTTTTCAAGCGAAAAGCGGTCGAATATAACAAGCCCGCTATTGTGAAGGTTTACTCCATAGAGAATTCCCTTTTCTGAAGTTAAACTTGGCGAGACAAACGGAAATAAAGACGATGCCGGACCGGAATTAAGCTGTGTGTGAATCTGAAGCTGATCCTGATTAAGCGGAAGGATTGATGTAAATCCCTCAATTTGCCGAAAAAGCGCGGGCTTCAAATAAACCAGTTTGCTCTCAAGTATATTCTCAATGGCATGTTCAAGTTTATCCAATTCTTCTATGCTCGAGCCGTAAAAAGTAATATAAACCCCGACTTTAAAAATATGTTCCCTTGCCTGCATAAGCGTGTCGCGCAAATTTTCAACGTCTTCGCGCGCGGTCTCAAGCGCCGGGTCGCGAACAAGCCCCTTTTCGTCATGTTCATTGAGTTCCACCTCTATTTGCGTGATTTTTTTCTTAAGATTTCTAAGCGCTAACGTGGTATCCATTGGGTGGATAAAAATAGAAATATCCATCATTTGCGCCAAATTAATAATTGGAGAAAACCACCCGCTCGATACGTATCTTGGATATGTAAAAATAAATACCGTTTTCGCGTAATAATCGCCAAGCTTGATATAGTTTGAACTGATTTCAATGCCGGCGGGAGCTATGACATTTGGAATGTCTTCTTCCGGAGACGCTTCGTACGGTTTTGGTATTTTAATGTCCATTATTTATTTTTTGTTATTTCTAGGTCTTTTTTTTCGACAAGTTTCGGATTATAAAGGTTGTAAAGCAGTTCAACTGTTTCATCGTCTTCAAGCCCGGCAACCCTAAGGCCAATCTGCTCAAGACCGCTTACGGCCTGTTCTATGCGGTGTTCAAGTTGTTCGACATTTTCTTTTTCCGTTCGCCTCGCTTCCGCCGCTACCGGCTTCTTCCCTAAAATCCCGCCTAAAAATCCGCTGGCGTTAGAAATAAGCGCGGTTGGTTCGTAGGGAACGACAATGAAAAACGACTTATCTATAATCGCGTTTTGTTCGACGAAAGACTTGATAAATTCGACGTACTCAGTGATTTGAATTTTGAGAAGCTCGTTCTGTTCGTCGTTTTTGCGCGCGAGCATTTTTTCCAAATAACTATCAATGTTAATTTTTCTTGAATGGATGAAAAATTGGACCGAAAAATCAAGCGAATTCAGGAAGTTTTGGAATGTATTTAAAATCATTTCCTGCTCTTCTTCTGATTTTAAATCAAAATTTAATCCGCTCACGATAAGAATTTTTCTCATCCCTCCATTTTTAAGGTAAATGACGCCGTTTTTCACCTCTTTAACGCTTACAAACTTTTGTGTCGGCAATGTGGGTTCCATAATCTTCAAGTTACTTCATTATAGACGATTAATAATCAATTCGCTTTGCCATGACTTTTTCGCCGGTGATTCGCGTGATAGTTTGAAATTTTTCAACGCTTACTTTTTTATCGGACAAATCGGAGAAAATTTTTCCGGTCGCTATTCGCATAGTCATTGATTTAATCTTATCCTGGATACTCATCGCGTTTCTTGTCGCTTTTATGCGCTCTAAATCGGAAACGTCCATGTTTTTCGCCATTCTTTGCCATGTGTAAGTTCTTGGATTCCACATATAATAAAATCCCGCTAACGCGACTTCCGAAAGTTCCTGGCCGTTTACTTTTACGAACGCCAATGAAATCGCGATAGCGCCGAGAATAACCGTTACGAGCATCCAAAAAAAGAAGTTGAAAATATTAAACAATATTACACTAACTAGTGACGCTCCGGCAATATATAAAAACTGGCGAAGCGTCAGCGAGCCTACAATTTTAGGTTTTTCGTCAATAAATTGCGGAACTTGGAATGTTGCCATATTTTAATTTCGCAGGTTAATCGTATTTCCTTCAAGAACAACTTTTTTCATTGTACCCTGCTCTTGAGTTTTGGGCGAGGTGGGCTTCTTGTGTAAATCCGGAATATCAGAAGTCAGCTCTTCTATCGGAGATTCAGAAGTCGGTTCTTGCATTGGAACTTTGCCAGAAGGTTTTGGAATTTCTTTCAGCTCACTTACTGTTTCTAGCTTGGAAACTTCGCCGAACGTTTCAAGGTTGATAAAACCTCCGCCTCCATGACTAAGCCCACTGCTTGGCGAGTTAAGTTCACTGTAATGTACGACGCGTTCTCCTTTAGGCGCCTCAATTTTTGCCTTTATTGGAGAGTTTTGCGCTTCGTCTGATGGTGTTCTCTTAGAGAAAAAGCTGAAAGACTTTGAAAAATCCTTGAACGGCATTTTTCCGCGCTCGCCAGCTTCAACAGAAACCGGTTTGGTCTCCTGAAGTATAAGCGGGGCGTCGCTATCATTTTTAGTTGCAGAAGTTTTCCCGCCAATTATTGGAACTGAAGCTTGAATTTCTTCCGGTTCTTTTTCCATAACTTCAATTCGCGGAGAAGTAATGTGCGCCTCGCCTTGTTGCATCGCCAGTTCTTCTTCAATCGGCATATAAATTTGCGCGAGGTCACCCTTAATCTCATTGAATATTTCATTGCCAAGGTCGTCCGAAAGCGCGGTCGCGTGTTCAAAGTTCATGTATACGCGTTCAATAAGTTCTTGGCGCAAATCCCGCATGTCAAGAAAGCCGAGAAGCACGAATCCCACAAGCTGTTTAAGAAGCTCAATTTTTTCGCGATTTAGGTAATGCGATTTTCCAATCTGCATGACAACCTTGTCGGTATGCTCGTTTGAGAGCAAGTCCTGAATATGTTCAGGAAGCTCGTCGTATCGATTTGTAAGATTTTTTTCGGTGAAAAGTGAATAGTCCATTTATACTATTATTTTCTTATTCTCCCCCGCCTTTTTTGCATCTTCGACGTTAAAATTTTTAGTTTCGAGGCCACCTCCTTGTTCTTTTCCTAGCGCCTTATCTATTTGCGCCTGCGCTTTTTGCTGTTGTTCAGCAATGGATGCAGTAACTTTAATTTTAAAATTCAAAGATTCTAAATCATCTTTTCTTTTTGGTGTATCAGGTTTGTTATTAAGCTCTTCTCTATCTTTAATCAAGCCCTTAAGTTTTTCACTGACATCTTCTACTCCGCTAAGTTCAACATGAATTTCATTCTCTCGGATTTTATTAAATTCGCTTTGAAGTTTTTTAATCTGTTCGTCAATCAATACCGTACTACTTCCATTTTTAGACATTTCATCGCGTACCTGCTTCCTAGCATCGATCTCTTTTTTAAGCTGATCCTTTGTTTTCCCCTCGTCTTTTATTTCTTTGGTTTTTCCAATATCAAGGCCAGCGCCCTTGCCTGCGCCTCTAAGCATGGACCCCATAAGTGAGACAGAATTTGGCATTTTATCCACATCGGTCTTTTGAATGTTCTTACCTGTTTCACTAGCCATTTTACCCAAACCACTAATAGGTTTTCTAATTGGTGCTGAAATTACATTTCTGGCAATTTTTCTCCAGTTGCCGCGACTCCACCCCTCTTTAGTAAAGATAGATTTAGTTTCCTCTTTTGCAGACACTTTCTTTAAATCTTCTCCTGTTTTTACTAGTTTTCCACTGATATACTTTCCAGGAACGCTTTTAGCGACTACTGCCGCGCCTCGCCTTGCTTTATTTCCCGCCCATTGTTTAGCCCCATTGCCGAGACCCTTTGCCGCGCCGAGCGCCGCTGATGCCCCCATTATTCCCATTAACTCCGCTGTTATAAGTCCGCCTAAAAGAATCCCGCAAAGTACAATCATTTGAATGCCTATATCAAATAAGTCTTTAAAGCCGCCAGATATGGCAGCTGATTTTATTATTGGATTTACACTAAACTGCTCTGCTGCCACAAAAGCAAGATAGACAAAGAATGAAAGCGCCGGAGCGAAAAGAAGCCATTTTGTAAAACTAGTCATCCATTTGCTCCAGTATTCTTTAAGCGCGGGAAATACGTAAGAAAGGCAGATAAATGGAACGAGTATAAGGAGAAAGCTTAGGTAGATGTATCGTAAAAGAAGCATAAACGCGAAAGCAAGCATGGTAATCGCCGCGATTGCGGTAAAAGCGATATTAAATGCTACAGTTGCTATTCTAATAATAAGCGACGCAAATCCGCTTCCCGATGTTTGTGGGTCGGGTGGCTCTGGGTCTGGGTTTGGAGAAAGTATTTTTTGCGGGTTAAGGATTCCGCCAAGCGACTCGGAATAACTGCGTCCTTGGGTTGCCTGGCTTATGAAAAAATTAGTTAGTACGTTTGAAAACTGTATAACCGCGCCCGCGATAACAAGGCTGAAATTCACGAGAATCGCGACCGCAATAAGTTTTGGTAAAAGCGTTTTTGCCGCGTACTCCTGATACCGGATAATAGTCGCGATTGCGATAATAATTGAAAGAAGGACAAATCCGAGATTTGTTAAATCGCGAACGATTGTCCATCCGATAAGCACTATCTTGTTGCTGCTCTTAAGAATGTCAAAATTAAGCTGTAACATTATATCTACAGCCTTTCCGGCGAAAATAAGTATAAGGCCGAAAACGAAATTTATAGCATAACCAATAATATCGACAATTCCTCCGACAATATCAGAAACTGAAGGAAATAATTGAGCTTTTGCGGGTAATGGCGCAATTAATAAAAAAACAACGCCGATAAAAATCACCGCGAAAATCAAGTTAGTTTTTGAGAATAATCGCATAATTATTGCGCGGGACACTTATAATCATTACCAGAAGCCCTACAAGATGAAAGTTCCTTTGTGAAATTTTCATTCATACTTGTTAGTGTTGTTTTTAAGTCAATGAGTTCTTTATAACTCATTTGAGGTATTTGGATATTTTTCGAATCAATAGAGCTGAAAGTGTTTTTAAGAGCTTTTTTTGTTGTTTCACACCCACCATTAAAAGCTAGTAGTTGACATTGGTTTAGTTTGTATGGTATTGAATCATAATTGCTTTCATAACCCCTTGGGCTAAATTCTTTAGATATTAATGTCTGAACTTCAAGTCTTAATGCATCTGTAGATGCCGCGTCTTGTGTATTATATCCCACGCCTTCGTTATTTGATGAATTTTCTACATCTGGCATTGGTAATGATGGCGGTGGTGGTAAATCCACATAACCTTCCTCACCAAGTTCTGTTGTATTTATCGCGCCTGCATACGCGCCCTTGATTTCTTCAGTGACTGTATTTCTGGGGTCAGGTTTATTTGGATCTATAGGTTTGCGCGCCTCATAATCTTTTTTACTGGATAAATCTGACATCTTACTGCGAAGACCTTTTACACCAACCTTAATAAGCCGGTTTGTCGCTGAATCAAATATCGCGTTGATATAAGGAGTTAAGTCGTCGGCATTAATAAGATAATCAGTATCAGAAGTGAGTGCTTTTATTCCTACTGCCGCTATTGTGCTTGCGGGTGTGCCGATTTTTTTACTATTACACTCCCATTGCGGACCTTCCGCGTTAGGGGGAATTATCCCGTCGCGATTAGCGTTGTATTCATAACTATCACCTTTCTGCTTATTAACTATGATCTTCTTGTATGGATCAGGATATTTATTAATATCAAGTTTCTTTACTGTAACGTCTTTCTTAGCTTCATCTATATATGCGTACAAAATCCATTCTTCGCAGTACTCATCAGACTTAAATCCGTTACTAATTTTAAGTTCAGCTTCTCTTTCTTGTTTTTTTCTACTTTCTACCATATACTCATTTGTCATGTACGCGAGACCTACTGGATTATTTTGCGGTTTGAGCGTTTCGTAATAGCCAAGCCATCCGCCTTGCGTAAAATCGTCTCGAAACGCTTCAACATTATCAATAACCCTAGAGAGCGTGCAATTAACCGCTTCATTAAATTGAGGCGGTTGCTGGAGTCTTAGATTAAGGTCAAACCGAAGTCCATAACAAAGATCTCCCGCGCCGAGCTGAATAAGTGTGTCGCCGATTGCCGCGTCCCCCGCTTCTTTAAGCACATCGCCGAAATTGGTAACAAATTTTGGAGACCCTTTTGGAAATGTGCCATTAATCCACGCGACCGTATCATTTGTTACGCGGTCAAGAAGCCGTTTCTTAAACTTTAGATAAGCTATTTTTGCGGCTTTTGCAAGTACCTCCCTAACGCATGCCGCAATGGTATTTGTTGTAATTAATCCTTGAGCGCTTAAATCGTCTGTTGGTACCTTAGTGCCTAACCCCAAAAAACTTTTCGCCCAGTTAGTTATTTTACCGACACCAAATTTAATTAACACATCAAGACCAGCGCCAATAAAACACACTTTTTTACTTGGTTCGGCGCTTTCAGTAGCCGGCGATCCTGTGCCGCTTTCACCTCCTGAAGTTAAGCCAGATTCAGGAACATCGCTTTCCCCAACGGCGTACGCATATTGTGTTTGCGGTAATACGAAGAAAAAACTGGTACTGAACAATGCAAAAAGAACTCCTGAAGCTATAATTTTTAAAATTGAAGTTTTCATTACTGTGGTATTTATGCCGGTATATTGGCAAGCGTATTTTCCAAAGTTTTTATTAACCGTTCCTCTTCTTCTATGATGCCAGTAAGCATATCAATGGCGGCAAGCGGTTTCATTATGTCCCCGCCGCTTTCTATAATTGTTTTTCCGACTGCGAGTCTTTTTTGCCAGGCGTTTATAAGGCCCAGATGGAAAGAAGCTAAATTGCTTGGCGCCGTAATCGCAAGCAGCGCGGTAATTCGCTGTGATATCGTGTTTAGATATTCTTGCAGCATCTCCGTACCCTGTTCTGATACCGCTTCGTCAATCGCCGTGAAATATTGATTTTCAACATCTTTTTTAGAACCGCTATCGTTTGCTTTTTGAAGATTATCAAAATACGCCAAAACCGCTTCTTTTGAGCTGTCTTCGGAAATTTTAATATCTTTTGTTTCAAATAGTTTTATAGTAAGCCCCTTCGAAAGTTCTTCTCCCATTATATTTTCAAGCACTGTTTCATTTGGTATCGCTATTTGAGAGCCGGCCACCACTCCTACTCCCGATTTATTTGCTTTAAAGATTTCCTGCGTATACCGGTCCAATATTTTATTTGTAATATTTTCGCCTTCATCTAAATTATTTCCACTTGAACCGGAATTTAAACTTATTCCTTCGGCCATCGCGAAACGACCAGAATCGGCGCCCAATCCGGCAATCTCAAAAAGCGATGCAATGCCTTTGTTTCCGGCTTTTGAGCTCAAAATCCACAAAGATACCCCGGTCCCTAGAAGGATAATAAAAATCGCAATAACAAACCTCCTGTTTTTAAACATTTTGTTCTTTAATTATACAACATCACGGGCAAGATTTTTAATAGTTTGAACGTCTAAATCCTGTGGGCGGGAGTGCGGATCAACACCATGCTGTTTTAGCAGTCCGAGAAGAGTTTCCTGCGGGATTTTAAAAGTCTTTAAATTGTTTAAAACCGTTTTTCGCGGTTGTTTGAAAAGTGCGCGGATGAATGGGTAATAAAATTCAGTAGTAA
>JBBTVZ010000058.1:0-12030 GCA_038062995.1 Patescibacteria group bacterium
TCAATCGCAGGTATTCAACGCATTTCATTGAAGCGCGGAAGGTGTTTTCTAGTTGCCCAACTCCGCTTACTATTTTTTACCGCGTGAATGTTGGTCCGCTTGATAAAGACCATTGGTCATATGAGATGAGTGAGGGCGGCCGAATTGTCGGCGAGGGATGCCACTTTATTGATGCGCTCCAATACATCACTGATTCGTTGCCGAAACGCGTGACAATCAGCACCGTTCCTACTGGAGGTGCTGTAGCGCATGAGGAAAACTTCTCGCTCACGATTGAGTATGAAAACGGATCGTTAGGGACTATTATGTACTCCGCGCTCGGTAATTTCCGGCTTCCGAAGGAATACATTGAAATCTATGGAGGAGGGAATATTATGGTAATTGATAATTTTAAGAGCGCAAAAATCATCGGCCCTTCGAAAACAAGAAAACTGAACCTTTGGCACCAAGACAAGGGGTATGCGCGGGAGCTTGAGGTTATGGTAAACGCGATTAAAAACGGCTGGCCGTCTCCTATGACGCCGGATGAACTTCTCGCATCGCATCTCACAACGTTTAAAGCTATGGAAGCAGTTAAAACTGGAAAAGCCGTTGAGCTTCATTTTGAGCGCGAGAATGCGTGACCTCCTAAATTATTGGAAGCGGATTTTTAAAGTGTACCTTACGCGTGAAAAAGGGTATCTCGGATTTTGGCACGAGATTCCGGCGATAAGTAACGGTATTACGCCAGATAAATTAGGTCCTTATTACATGACGTTTTCCGATAAGGCGAATTATCGGGGGCCGCGCGATGGAGACGGTGTGATTCTTTTTGATTATTATGGAGATATCGGACGGCAATACAACCCACTCGCGGTTGCACAGTACGGCTTGGGGCACTACAACCTCTATCTCAAGACTCGCGACAAAAAAAATCTGCGCGAGGCGGAGATTCAGGCAAAGTGGCTTGTTAAAAATCTGGAGATGAACGAGCACGGACTTCTAGTTTGGAAACATCACTTTCGCTGGCGCTACAAGCAATATCTTGAAGCCGGATGGTACTCCGCGCACTCGCAGGGAACCGGTATTTCACTTCTCGCCCGCATGTATAAAGAAACGCGTGATGATCGTTACCTGCGCGCCGCGCATGACGCTTTCATTTCAATGACAGTTCTAATGAATAAAGGCGGTGTTCAATATATTGACTCGAATAACAATATCTGGCTCGAGGAATATCTTATAGAACCGCCGACGTGCATATTAAACGGTTTCCTATGGGCTTTGTGGGGCGTGTGGGATTTTTATCTTTTTACGAAAGACAGCGAGGCAAAAACAGTTTTTGAAAAATGCATCACGACGCTCAAAAAAAATCTTTCGCGCTTTGACTGGGGTATTTGGTCGCTCTACGATTTATCCCACCAGGCGCTTAAAATGGTTGCGAGTCCGTTTTATCACAAACTTCATATTGTCCAGCTTCACGCGACCGGAATTATCACCCATGACCAATTTTTTGAATCGTACGCAAAGAAGTTTGAATCTTATGAGCGGAATCCGATTTACCGCTTAATCTCGTTTATTTATAAGGTTGTATTCAAACTGGTGTATTTTTAATTCGTAGTGCTAAAATTATCTTAGCCACATGAAATTACCGCTAGGCGGGTAGTGGGCTGAAATAACAGCTTGGCGCGGAAACCCCTCTCTGCCCTGCGCGAAGGTCATAACCGCGTAAAACGCAGTGCCCGGTGCCACGAGGAATAAGCCTCATAACATCGGAAGTTATGTCCGGTAGCCCGGGCTTGTAGATTCACCCGAAAGGGCTCGCAATTGCGAGCCCTTATTTTAAGCACTTGTAACTAAAACGACGTTTTACTAGCATTTGACATTAAGAATGTTTTGTGCTAGTTTAGTAATAGTGTAAAACCAATTAAGGTTTTATTTGAAAAAACTAAAGATTAAACAAGGAGGAGAATGGGATGGTAGATATTACAACCCTGAAAGAGCTCGTCAACTCGTCTGGAGTCACACAGAAAGAGGTAGATTCATGGACGAAAGTTGTATTAAATGAATACAATAAATTGGGTGAGAGTATCCCCGACGGACATGCGTGGAATAGTGGGAAAATTGTTCACGTGAGAGAGTGTCAACGGATTGTAGCAGAAGAAGGTGGAGAACTTGGCCTTTGCGACTTTGATATAACAATTGTCGGTTTCGTTCTGTTTGTCCACGACATAGGGCGTTTAGTTGAGGCTGAGAGGGTGTTAAGGAAACAGAAGAGTGAATGGAGGCATGGCCATGATAGCGTCCTGGTTCTTGAGGGTTTAGATATTACAAACCACTCACCTTTATGGGAAGCCATGCTTTTTGCGATTGAGCATCACAGCGACCCAGCCCGTCCGAAACAAGACAACGTAAGCGACGCCGCTTATACTCTTCTTATGTTACTGAGGGATTTTGATAAGATGGCTGGATTTAAAAGCGCGTCTAAGTACACAGAAGACCCTGAATACAAGAGACAGCAGATAGACGCAAACTGGCCTTCGCAGAGATCCATTGATCAAACGTGGGGAGAGGAAAAAAGAACCATCGAACCTGTTTCCATGCTGGATCTTTTTGAAAGTTTTAAGAATTTAGTAAGGAATGACTGTTCCAGTTATGAAGCTTATATGCTTCAATACTTGGCATGGGTTTTTGATGTTGAGTTCCCATTCATCCTTCGGGAAATTCTCAGAGATGGAGGACCTCTGACGGTTCTCAGATATCTCCAGAGGCAGCTTCCGGAACCGCAATTTGTGAGGATACAAAATACAGTTGACTTATTCGTAAGACAAAAAGCCATTCAGTGATAGTTATTGAAGGGTGGGGTGCATGCTCCACCCTTTTTCTATTTAAACCAGTAGTCATACCAGAGCGATAAGGTTACTAAGTTCCAAAGCCTGAAATTGTTTTCGACATTTTCAAATTGGTGGGCGCGGATAATTTTTTCAATATAATCGTAGTTGAAAAGCCCGCGCTCTTTTATTTTTGAATTTCTGATTATTCCCACCATGCGATCGGCGGTTTTTGTTTCTGGACGAAACCATTCGCTCATGGGTGCTGCAAATCCCTGTTTTTTCCGAGAAATTATTTCGTCCGGGATAATTCCTTCGACTGCTTTTTTGAGAACGTATTTGAGTGTCCAATTTTTTAACTTTATATTGGTTGGAATCTGAAGAGCTAATTCAACAAGGCGGCTATCAAGAAACGGGACTCTGCCCTCAACGGAATGCGCCATTGTCATCTTGTCCGCTCTCATTAAAAGGACTTCAGGCAGGCGGTTTCTTATTTCAAGATATGTGAGCCGTTTCAGAAAATCAGCTGACGTGTCAAAATTTTTGATCTCGCTGTAAATTTTTTCTACAATGCCGTAGCTGGATGAAATCGGAGCCATTTTTTTAAATTGCTCTGTCATGAGCTTCTCTTTTTGAAAATCAGAGAATGGTGTAGCGTAACCCCAGAATGGTTCTTGGTTTGCGGATAGGCGCCTAGCATATTCTTGGGCAAACTCCAATTTCGGATGCGCTAACTTTGCAAACGCCTTGAATCCGAAATTTTTTGCTGAGCCCGGAAGTTTTTCAAACATGCGCCACCAGCGGTTATAAAGGCGCGTTGTTTCAAGATAAACCGGGTAGCCGGCAAATATTTCATCAGAGCCTTCTCCAATCTGAATCACGATTACTCCGTTCTCGCGCGTGAATTTTGAAAGAAAGAAAAGCGGCACTGAAACCTGATCGCTGTTCGGGTCGTCGGCGAAAAATCCGAATTTGGAGAGAAATTCATCAAGATGGGAATCGTTCATAAGAAATTCGTGCGAACGCGCGCCAAGGCGCTTGGCCATCATGCGGGAATATTTAAACTCGTTATATTTCTGGAATTTTTCCGAGCCTATGGAAAATGTCTCCACTGGTTTTCCAAGCGCTTCGCTCATAAGAGCCGCATTTGTAGATGAGTCTATTCCTCCCGAAAGAAAACATCCGAACGGCACATCTGAAACCATCTGCCCGCGTATAGAATCTTTCAAGAGCTCGCGCGCGCGTTCTACATAAGACTGTTCTGAAAGATTTTGCTGTTCGTGCGCCTGCGCCGGATTCCAGTACTCCTGCTCTTTTATTTTTCCATTTTGTATGACCAGTGAAGTTGCCGGCGGAAGTTTCTTGATGTTTTTGAAGAGAGTATTTGGCGCCGGCGTTGAGGCAAATGTCAGATAATATGATATACTCTCCTCATTTAATTCTTTTTTGAAGTCCGGGTGAGCTAGTATGGCCTTTATCTCGGAGCCGAAATAAAACGTTCCGTCCTGAACAGAATAATAAAGCGGTTTTATACCGATATGGTCGCGCGCCGCAAAAAGCAGTTGTTTTCGCTCGTCCCAAATTACAAACGCGAACATCCCGTTAAAACGTTTTACGCAGTCAGCACCATACTCGAGATACGCGTTCAGAATCACCTCCGTGTCGCTTCTTGAATTGAACTTATATCCCTTTTCTCCAAGCTCACGCCGCAACTCTTTGAAGTTATAGATTTCACCATTATATGTAATCCATGCAGTGCGCGTTGTATCTGTCATTGGCATATGGCCTGCCTGCGAAAGGTCAATGATTTTGAGCCGCCGAGTCCCGAATCCCACTTTTTTATTAGGTGAGAGATATATCCCGGCATCATCGGGACCGCGGTGTATGAGCGTATCCCGCATTGCGGCGATTGTTTTCTCGTCTGTTTCCTTTGAGGTACCGAAATGGTAGACGCCTGCGATTCCGCACATATGTTATGCCCTTGCGGCTTTCATCATGGACTTGATTTCCTCGACGATACGCTCTTTAAAGAGAAATAGGAATACGAAATAGGCTGCGCCGGATATGCCGATTGCCGCGAGCACGTGGATGCCAAGCCGATCCAGTGAGAACGCGACAACACCCATGAGAAGTGAAGCGATGAACGCCTTTTTTATATTGCGGAGAGTGTAAAACGGGTTTATCCCCTTGATCATGTTCCAGACGAGACAGTTATTCATTGCCTGTACAAGGAGCGTTGCTAGCGCCGCTCCTGCGATGCCGAATAGCGGGATAAAGAGCACATTGAAAACAATGTTGCCGACTGAGGCCATAGCCGCGTATACGGCAATTTTCTTCTGTTTGTCGTACGCGAGAACAAGGTTTCCAGCGAATGCTCCGGGGAACACGACGAGCATGGTCATCATTAAAATTTGAAACGAGAGTGTTCCAGGAATGTACTCCGCGCTGTAGAGGAACTCAATTATCGATTTTCCAAGCACGATACCCCCGACAGCGAGCGGGATCGCTATCAGGAATAGTGCAGCCATACCGCGCTCCATGAGGAGCGTTACCTGCCCGCGGTCTCCGCGCCCGACTGCTCGGGAGATGGCAGGGAAGAGGGCGCTCGAGATGATTGCGGAGATAGTGTAGAGCACCTGCGCAACTTTTTGCCCCGAGGCGTAGTAACCAATTTCCGCCGCGGTGCGCATCCACCCGAGCATGATAATGTCAACGTTCAGCATGAAGGTTCCGAGGAGCCCTAGGATTGCAATCGGCCACGCGGAGTGCATAGTTGGCTGGATGAGACGCCAGTCGAAATTCCGGATCGCGTTCATGAACTCTTCCCGCAAAATGTAGACCGCCGCAAGAAATCCGGCACCCGCACTTCCGACGTAGGCAATAGTAACCGACCTCGCGGTTGCAGAAATTGAAAGTGCGACGAATCCCAGGGCGGTGATTGCGAGATTCATTAAAACGGTTACAAACGCCTCGTATTCCATTTTTTCCTTTGCGCGGAAGAAGGCGTTTCCGAATTCACGGAGGTTATCAAAAATAACAAGCAGGGCGACGAAAGGAAGCAGCGCAGTTGCTGACTCGAGTTTTGAAAAGTGTGGGGCGGCGAAGATGATAAGAAGCGAGGTACCGACGAGAAGCGACACTTTCAGCCATAGTGAGGTTGCGAAATACGAGGATGCCCGCTCAGGTTTCTGCGACACTTCCCGCGTGAGAATTTGGCCGATACCGATGTCGGCAAATATAGTGAAGAAACCCGCAAGCCCCAAAGCGTATGAGAAAATACCGTATTCTGCTGCGCCAAGTACGCGCGCTGCATAGATGATAATTATCGCGCGAATTAGGCGGCTTATAGTCTGGCTGAATGTCAGCCAAAACATATTTTTTACAACGGTCTGCCGAGCCCCGCGATTATTAAACAGGAGCTCTTTTAACCTGTTTATAGCGTTCATTTTGATTGAGTGAAAATATATCGGATTGTTTTCAGGGCTATCAAGAAATCTAAAAGAAGCGATCTGTTTTTTACATAATATATATCGTACCTCAGTTTTTCGTACGCTTCCTCAAGCGACGCGCTCGGTTTGAAGCTTATCTGCGCCCACCCCGTTAGCCCAGGCTTTATTATATGCCTCATTTCATAATACGGCAGTTCCTCGTATTTTTTTGCGAGCTCGACACGTTCTGGCCTAGGACCGGCTATTGATATGTCTCCGCGGATTATGTTGATGAGTTGTGGAATTTCATCTAGGTGGGTAAATCTTATAAATTTTCCAAGTGCGGTTATTCTTGAATCGTTTTCAGTCGTCCACAGCGGACCTTTGTTTCCGTTTCTCATGCTTCTGAATTTGTATAGTGTGAATATTATTCCTCCTTTTCCAACACGCTCCTGTTTATATAGAACTGGCCCAGATGATGTTATTTTTATTCCGATTGATATAAGAAGCGCAAAAGGAAACAAAACTATTGCGATTAAAAGTCCAAATATAAAATCAAGCGCGCGTTTTATGGAATCGTAAAACGGTCTACGCGCAGTCACGTTTTCAATAAACCATTCTTCGCGCAGTTCTGAAAGCGGGATTTTTTCAAAAAGCATTTCATAGAAATCAGGAAAATTCATTATGCCAACCTCTAAAGGCAGTAATTGATAAAGTGCTTTGCGGTTTGCGAAGTCTTTCATTAGGCTTGGTTGTATAACAATCATATCTGCTTCGCGCGCAAGCGCTATTTCGTCGATACTCTTTTCTGTAGGTCTTTCAGTCCATCTAACTACAACATATCCGGAATGTTTATTTGATTTGATATATTTTATAGTTTCAGCTATTAGTGGAGATGAACCTAATATTATAATTTTTATCGCTCCTGAGGTGAATATACCAATAAAGATGATGCGCACTATATATAAAAGCGCAAGAGATGTAATGCTGAAAATCAAGAGATTTGTTTTTGGAGTGAGCTCAAAAAATCCATAGAAGAGATAAAAACTTATGGCTGAAAGCGTGCCGGCTAGTGCTACGGCTTTTGTAAATCTATTGAACAGTTTTGCTCTTGTCTGAAATGTCTGATATCTATGTAGGTCGCTAATATATATAACAACTAACCATATTATGAAAATTATAGAGAATGGTGCTATATGAACATCAAATTGCTTACCAAAAGAAAACTGTCCATATCGTATTAATATGGTTATTGCAAGCGAGGTATAAAGCGCCATGATGTCACCGATAAGCAGAATAAGTTTCTTTACTGTTGACATTTTTACCGTATATTAGCACCCTTTTTGGTTTTTTGCGAGGGTTGCCACGTTGGAGATTTGTATATTGAGGGCATGTCTACGATGCATTTTGGCGGTTTGTTTTTAGCGCAGTTGACTTTGATTTATCTGAACGTACAATGAAATGTATGGATGAAAATAACGAGGGTGAAAAAAAGAAAGATTATTTTTTGCCGGCGAGCATAGTTATTGTGGCGATTCTTATCTCCGCTTCCGTTTTGTATAATCTGGGAGAAAAAACGAATCCTGAAAAGCCGCTTTATGCGAATGTAAATTCCATTGTGCAGGAAACGCCGATTCCTAAAATTCCGCCAATTGGAGAAAACGACCATATCCGCGGAAGTTTGGACGCTCCAGTAAAAGTTGTAGTTTACACGGATTTTGAATGTCCGTTCTGTAAACAATTTCATAAAACGATGTTGTCCGCGCTTGAAGCGTTTTCCCCGAAGGTTTCTTTAGTGTATAGAAATTATCCGCTCGAGGAATTACATCCCAGAGCTGTCAAGGAGGCAGAGGCCGGGGAGTGTGTCGCGGGACTTAGCAATAGTGCTGGGTTTTGGAAGTTTGTTGATAGATTAATGGAGGTAACCCCGTCAAATAACGGGCTTGATCCTGCCGAACTCCCGAAGATTGCCCAGTATGCCGACGTTAACCGACAAGTATTCGAAGAGTGTTTGTCAAATGGAAAATATGCTGTTCTTGTCGCGTCTCAAGTAAAAGATGCAAATGACGCGGGAATGCAAGGAACTCCATACGCGGTTGTTTTTGTTAATAATAAGGCGAAGTACGCGATTCCTGGCGCATTGCCGTTTGAAGATTTGGATCCTACCGCGCTTTCTGTGAAAAGTATTTTAGAAAAGGCATTGCAATAGCGCATGAAACCGCTTTTTATTTCAAGAATTGTAGTCGGCGCGTGGCTAGCGCTTTCTCCTTGGATTTTAGGGTTTTCTGCTTTAAATTTGGCGTTTTGGAATAATATAATTATTGGCGCTGCGGTTATTTTAATGGCGGTTTGGGATAATACTAATTCAAAAGAAGACGATGTATGAATTAATTATTATTGGTGGAGGTCCTGCTGGCGTTGCGGCAGGTATTTATGCCGCGCGGAAGAAAATTAAAACCGCGCTTATAACCGACGTTTTTGGCGGGCAGTCGCTTGTTTCTGCCGACATACAAAATTGGATTGGAACCAAGTCTATTTCCGGGTTTGAATTTGGCCGCACGCTTGAAAGCCACCTTCGCGCGCAAGAAGGGATAGATATTATTGAGGGAGACCGTGTTTTGAAAGTTGAGGACAAATTATCGCATTTTACAATAGAAACTGAACACGGCAAGAATTTTGAATCTAAAATGCTTTTTATAGCATCTGGGAGCAAACGCAGGAAACTTGGGGTTCCCGGAGAAAATAAATTTAATGGGAAAGGCGTCGTGTATTGTTCCATATGCGACGCCCCGCTTTTCAAAGGGAAGAATGTTGCTGTCGTTGGCGGTGGAAATTCAGGACTCGAAGCGGTTCGCGACCTTATCCCGTACGCGTCAAAGATTTATTTACTTGAGAGTACTGGCAAATTGCGCGGGGATAAAACCATGCAGGAAAAAATTTCAAGCGATCCCAAAATTGAAGTTATTTTAGGTGCTGATATTTTGGAAATTTTAGGAGAAACAATTGTGAATGGGATAAGATACAAAGAGTTAACTTCCGGCGCGGAAAAGAATCTTCAAGTTGGCGGAGTATTTGTTGAAATAGGACTTGTCCCGAATAGCGATATTGTTAACGGATTGGTAATGCTTAATAATTTAGGGTCGATAGAGATTGACCATAAAACTCAACGCACTTCGCACGAACGTATTTGGGCGGCGGGGGACGTTACTGACGTTCTTTACAAGCAGAATAATATTTCTGTCGGCGACGCTGTTAAAGCGATTCTTAATATCTACGATTCAATCGGAGCGCAGGGCAAGTAATTATCCACTGTTTGTTTGTAATAGAATAATTTCGTTTTGATATAATAAAGAAAATGAAAAAAATAAAAATTAAGTATCTACTTATCGCTGTGATAGTTTTACTTGCTATTATTGTTACTATAATCTCTCTGCGTTGGTTAAAGCCTTGGGATGGCGGATTGCGCGCGGTTTATTTGCGCACCGGGGATTTGTATTTTGGAAAACTTACGCACTTTCCTTCGTTTGGTTTGAAGCAGGTCTATCTTCTTAGGATTGATAATACTCGTCAGGATAATCCACTTAGCATTCAACAGTTCAGTAAAGTGTTTTGGGGGCCGAAGGATTTTCTATCGATTAATCCGCAGGAAGTTGTGTGGACCGCGGAGCTCCGTTCAGATAGCCAGCTTGCTGAACTTATAGCGCAGAATCCGGAACTTATTCCTCCGCTCTCTCAACAGGGTGTTTCTCAAGATAAAGAGGCTTCTGGTATAGCCCCTAAAAAATAAAGAGACGAGCAGGTTTGCCACTAATATTAATCTGGAGCTGTGCTATAGCTCTGGATTTTGTTATTATTAAGCTTGTACATGCAAAAATTTTTGCGCCACTTAAATCCTTGGCTTATTAAAAAGGGGCAAGCCCCATTAGAGATCGTCCCTGCTAAAGTGGGACTACGGCCGCCTAAAGGCGACCTACCTCTAACGGGGCAGGCAACCATTTCATTTGTATTACTTATAAGCGGTGTGATTTTACAGATCGCGATTGCGGGGTCAATAGTAACTTATTTTCTAAGTTCTTCCAGGTTTAATGAGCGGCTTATTGCGCGTTCCTTTATAGCCGCGGAGACTGGGATTCGCGACGCGCAGGTTCAGATTTCCAGGAATGGAAACTTTGTCGAATCAGGAACAAAAACATACTCGATTTCAGTAGGTAGCGATACATCAGAAATTTCTGTCGTGAGAAGCACGGATAATCCAAACAGTATTTATGTTTACACTATTACTTCGATTGGCACGGCATTTTCGAGGAAAAAAAAACTCGTTGGCGTGATTACAGTACACCAAACAACGGGGTTACTAGAATTTAAATCTATATCAGAACAAGACGTGAATTAATTTTATATGCAACAAATACAAAATATATTTATAAAGAAAATTATGGCGTTTTTTGAACGCCTTACTTCAAAGCCGGTAATAGGCAGTCTGGTGATAAGCGACTCTTCTTTAGAGTATCTTGTTATTGGAATGTTCCCGAAAGCTTTCTCAATTCGTCTCCCGCCGGGTGTTATGCGGGACGGGAAGATATTTGACGCCGGACAGTTTGCAGGATTTTTGACGCAGCTTCGTGTGATGGTTGACGGCAATAAGCGTCAAAGAAGTGTTCCTGTTGTTGTTGTTATCCCGCCAGGAGTCATTTATACGCAAAATTTTCAAGTTCCTAATATTGGAAGAGATGGACTCGATGAATCCGCGTATTTGAATCTACGGATGATCTCTCCTATACCGGAAAATCTTGGATATATGAGTTATCAAATCATTAATGAGATGGCTGATAAGTATGAACTTTTAGGCGCTGTTGCCGAACGGCAATATATTGAAGAGCTGCGCGTTGCTTTAGAAAAGTGCGGTTTTTCTCCCATTGTTTTCGAATTTCCAGGACTCGCGCTCGCGCGAGCAGTGAGTGAGTATCTTGGAGGCAGCGAACATGCGTCAGTTTTTTTCCAGATTTCCGGAGATGGACTTGAACTCTTGATTGTGCAGAATGGCGGTTTGTATTTTGATTATTTCCGTTCGTGGCGTTCTATTCAAGGCGAGGAGAGGCAAATTTCGCGAGAAATATTTCAAGGCGTGATTTCACAGGAGATTCAAAAGGTTTTGAACTTTGCGCTGAGCCATTTCAAGGAATCAATAAAGCAGATTTTTCTTATTGCTCCCGGATTTGAGCAGGAAATGCAAAATTTTATTCAAACTCGTTTTGGTATGACGGTTACTCCGCTTGTATTGCCGATTCCCTCACTTGCGCCGAATTGGTACACTGCGCTTGGCGCTGCGATTCGCGCGAATATGGATCGGGCGAATGATAGATTTATAACGCTTTCAAATATAAGTTCCGCCGAGTCGTTCCATGAAGAGCAGGTAATTAACTTTACGGTTCTTTGGAGAAATATATTTGTAACGGTTTTGTCGATTTTCCTTGTTATTTTTGGAGGAGTTTCGTACTTTCTTGGCAATGAAGCGGATGCTACAAAAGCGCATCTTGCTATTTTTACCTCATCAAGTCAAAAAAACGACCTTTCTGAACTTGAGGCAAGAGCTTCCAAATTTAACGCGTTAGTAAAAACAGTCAGCGATGTGAAGAGTACTTCAGAGCCATGGGGACTTTTTTTGGAAAGATTAAACACGGTGTCAAGGGAAAATCATGTGAGTATCGACAGTATTAGCGATATGAATTCTTTTAAAGGTGCAATTTCAATTTCCGCACGAACAGTTGATTACAATATGATTACCGATTTTAAAT
>JBBTVZ010000059.1:0-8639 GCA_038062995.1 Patescibacteria group bacterium
GTTTGAAATGACAAAACTTGTTTCCAAGCATCTCTCCTAATAACTCTTAGTTGGACCAAAAAACGCCCCGTAAAATACGGGGCGTTTTTAAAATTAGCGCTTACACACGCGACACGTTTGTGGCGCTCTGGCCCTTCTCGCCATTAACGACTTCAAAGGTAACTTTATCACCAACCTTCAACTCGTCAAAAGTCACACCCTTCAACTCTTTAGAATGAAAAAAAAGATCCTTTGTTTCGCCTTCGCGAGTAATGAATCCAAATCCTCTATCTGTAAGTGTTTTGATAACTCCGTTCATATGCTTGTTTTTTGATTATTTTTTTATTAGAAACTCGACTAGGTCTCTTTTAACCAACATTTCAATTGTATAAAACTTCCTGTCTTCTGTCAAAGTTTGTTATATTTTTACCGCTTTCTGGTCAAAATTAAGCAGGGTATGGAAAAAACTGGTCACGTGGCCTTTTACAAACAATTTATTGTCCTAAGTTATTACCTTATCTTGTCATGGTCCGGGGTCAACTGGCTCGCAGTAGCCAGTTGGTTCTATTGTTTAATTATTCATGTTATTATTTTACCTTTTCCAAGATTTATTCTTTGCCCATCATCCTGCGCCAGCCGTCAGTATAGTGTATCCATGGACAAACCAAAACACCGGCATACATCAAAGCCAAAAGAATCAAGGCTGCCGACCAAAGTTCTACGGGATTTTTCAAAACATAGAGTCCATAATAAATAAAAACATACCAGACTCCTGCCTCCAAAACACCCCTCAATAAATCACCTCTTTTCATAAAAATAAATTTGTTATTATTTATAATAATTCTCGACCTAATTTTATTTTAACAAATTTCCCCAAAAACAAAAAGTGCTACGCCGAGGCAATAAACTCGCAACATACAATTTGGCTCCCCGGGTAGGGATCGGACCTACGACCGTCGCCTTAACAGGGCGCCGCTCTACCGCTGAGCTACCGGGGAATTTGTTTCCTGATAAATTCTCTGCCTCGAAAACTTTTTAATTGCTTTTCGCGAACTAATGCTTGTTCTCGAGTTTTGGATTCCTCTTTGTATATTAGAACCCATTCACCACTGAACTGAGAGGTATAGCCACCAAACACATGTTTATTATGCAGTCGTATCCGCTCTTCAAGATTCTCAATTTGACCTATATAAATCTTGTTATGTGCTGGATTGTGTATAGCATACACAAAATACATAATTTTATTGTACGTATACCGCTCTACCTCCGCAATCCGCCGGCTGGCGGAGGCGGAGAGCTACCGGGGAATAATACAAATTTACAACGAACAACTGCAAGCCTATTGTAAAAAGAAAACCGCCCGCTGTAAAGATAGCGGGCGTTAATTTGTAGACTGCTCCCGAAAATCACAAATAAGTTCAAGAATCATATTCTGAATGTGTTCATCGGAATCGCATAAATCTAAACCAAGTTCAAGTTTGTCCGGATGATTCATTTTGTCCTTCTCTATCCATTTCTTTCCAGTCACGCCCATACAAAGAACCTTGTATTGACTTCGCCCGACAATGATAATAAAAAAATCAGTTCCATTAAGGTCTGAAACGTCTAACTTTGATGTTTTTACAAACCCGCGAATTTTTCCTTGTTGTTTAAGGCTTTCCAGCGCGTGATCTACCCTAATTTCCCGCTCAGCGCCAACTATGTGCCTAAAAACCGGCTCCTTCTTAATTCGCTCCAAGATTTTTTTCTGTATTTTTAATATGCTATTCGAAACAATCTTTGACACGCGCTACCTCCTTTCCGTTTGTCTGAAAATTTTGCAGATTTATGTTTAGTGACAAACAACTGACATTGTTATATCACATATCGCCTGTGATGAAAAGGATAGTTTGAAATCGCTCCGATTCTCATATATTATTAGAAATACTTTAAAACCAAGAAGAAAAACGCCCCGTTAGCTCAGTTGGTAGAGCAGTTGCCTTTTAAGCAAACGGTCGCAGGTTCGAATCCTGCACGGGGCACTACTTCGGAAATAGCAGGCAACTTGACTTTTTTGTGATTTCATGTATTATTCTTAATAGCATATAAAACAGCTAACTAATAAAAGGAGGGGTGGTTATGAATCGTAGTAATACTACAGGTAAGAAATTTCCCAATAGACATTGCGTTCACGGCGGGTGCATTGGCCACGAACCAGAGTGGAAACATGTCGGCATTGAACACCTTGAACCCAACCCATGGTTCTTTGGTAAAAAAACCTATTGGATGAGCCGTTGTTGCGGAAAATCAATGGCACGGTACAAAGAGGTAATTAAACGACAATGCAAGAAATGTGGCAGAACCGAGGATTGTGTCATAAACTATGACCTCGCGCTCTGTCTCTGTTGTAGTAAAAGCATTAACAATAGTTATGACTGTGATTAATGGGGAAGGGCGGTAGTGGTTGCGGGAAAAATCTTGCAGCCTCATTCTTTTTTATTTTTAAATAAAAACCACGGATTTGCATCTGTGGTTTTTTCTAGAGCATATAAAACTAGGCGACTTTTTACTTCCTCTATATCCCGCACGTTCCGGAAACACAGGCGACTTCTTTCGCTCCTATTGTCTGGTCGTCTCGTTCATAAAGCATAAGCTTCGAAAAATCCAAATCGCCTAATTCTTTCACTCGCCTTTCATATTCCTCTTTCGTTATTTCTTCGTACGGCGCCAATTGATACACATGGTCATTTCGCGGAAGAAATGAAAGTCCTCCTATAATATCCCAGTTTTGATACACAAAATTCGCGACTTTAATCCATTCATCTTCCCCGACGTAAATCGTGACGGATGGATTATGCTCCGTGAAGTGGGTTTTAATTCTTTTCCATTCTTCGAGAAGATCAATCGCGGAAACATCTTTCCCGTAAATTGCCCCACTAGGAGACGCGACGGGAAATTCAAGCACCATTGTCGTAGCGCTTGAAGTAGAATACCCAATCTCCGGAAATACTGGAATATTCTGCTCTCGCGCCAACTTAAGCATCGGATCATTAACGCTGATGCGGACACGGCGGATGTAATAGGGTGAAAACCATGGATGCATTCCTGAACCAACGGAAAGAAGTTGGCTAGAATTGCCATGTGGCTTGATGCAAGTAATCGCGGTTGATTCGTTTATCTCAAACCGCTGCGCGTATTTCTTATTTACTTTTATCCCCTCTTCGCGCAATCCATCGAGTATCCTATCATTCCGTATTATTTTATTGTCATAGTACCCGGTAATGGAAACGCCAAGAAGACATTCGTCTTCACAGTTTTTCTTCCATTGCTTTGAAAGGAATGGAAAATTCGTAAGCGTCGCCTGATACGTTCCAAGAATTGTCGCGAGGCGTATTTTACGCATAAGCGACTGGCGCGTGTCGTCCGGACGGACAACAATCGAAGTGAGATTGCAAAACTGTTTTGATTTTAAAATAATCTCTCCGCACGGATTTAAGCCTGGCTGCGCTTCGCGTTTAAGTTTTTTCCATCTCCTCTCGGGAACCTGCGCTTCAAGTCCGCCACGGTTAAAAATCCCGCGCTCTCCGGTCCCGCTTTTTACAAGCGCAATCCATTCATCAAGAAACGTATTTGCGGGTGGCTTGGCAATATACACAGCTGAATTGTTTGCCATGCTTCGCTGGCCTTCGGTAAGATAAAATTGTCCGCGTTTCGAATCGCGCATCGCTTCATCATCCAAATCAGAAAGCGAGATAAGGGCGCTTCTGCGCACTCCTCCGGCGACAACAATCAGCCCGATTTTACAGATAATATCATGAACATCAATTGTTGAGAGACGGCGCCCTTGGCGGGAAAGAATTTTCCGCTTGGTAAATTCCATAAGTTCTTTTAATGGAGCTGGACCGGAAGCCCTTCCTCCCATAGTTTTAAGACGGGCTCCGACAGGACGCACTTTTGAGTAATCAACTTCCACATCTTTTCCAGCTGTCCACGCAATTGCGGCAGCAATGAACGCGTTTGCCCACCCTTCTTTGCTATCTTCAACCACAACAGTCTTCGCTTTATTCTTAGTTTGCTTCCGTATCTGCGGAAACTTTTCAACATTTTCCGCCTCGACGCTAAACCCAAGCCCGGCACCGCACATTGAGATATACATAATCTCTCCCAAGTCTTGCCACGAAGTCGGCGCAAGATATGAACAGTTGTAAGCGCTCACATTCGTTTTCCTGCACGCTTCTCCTGAAGACCAGAGTAAACGCATCGAAGGGCAAACCTCTTGATTCAAAATCGCATTGCGCACTTCGCCGTATTCGGCTTCAGTTAATTTTTTACCGAGATTCTCGCGCATATAACCGACAAACCTATCAATCGTTTCAGTCCATGTCTCGCGACGGCCAAGATCATCGCGCCACCGGGAGTACATTTGATAGAAAATAAACTCGCTGTATGAATTTTTGAAATACTTGCTGTTATCCTTAATCGTCTCGCGAATCGCCGGCGAGATTTCTGGATGGTCAGCGCGCATCTGCGCGTGTTCTTTACGATAAAGAATATAAGCCTTTGCAGCATCGGCATAATTAAGTTCAATAAGCTCTTTCTCGACAACGTCTTGAATATCCTCAATGTCTAAAACGTAATCGGGGGAAAACTTTTCACCGAGCGCCCTTACAACATGCTCCGCAACAAGCTCGGAATCTTTCTCACTTCCCAGTCCGGAAGCCTGCATCGCTTTCAAAACCGCTTTGGTGATGCGCGCTACTTCAAACGGAATGATTTCACCGTCACGACGGCGTACTGATTTAAATCCCATACTTATAGTTCAGTTAGTATACAAAAAAGTTGATTCATTTGCGACTTTTGTTTTCATAAAACAATCAAGGAATTTAATTGTAGAACCTTTAAACAGTTTAACTCAAGTGGATAACTTACACCAGAACAGTAAAACACATAGATCGATTTGCTTATAAACAAAAACCGCCAAAAGGGGCGGCGTAAAGCTTTAAAAATGGAGATTATTTCTTTTTTCTGCGCAAAAACGATGGAATTTCCCATGAATCGTTACTAGGAAGTGGTTTTGCCGGTTTTTCTTTGTTTTTGTCTTTCTCTTTTTCTTTTTCAGATTGTTCGCGCTGTTCTGATTTTTGCTTTTCAGAATCACCAAATAAATCCTGCTCTTTCTTCGGCTGTTCTGCCATAAAAAGATTCGGCACCGTCATTCGCGTTCCGCTAAAAACACCATTAAAGCCTGTCGCGATTACGGTAACTTTTATCATTTTATCTTTCAAGGTCTTATCATGATATGCTCCAAATATAATTCTGGCGTTCGCGTCCAAGTTTTCTGCGATTATTCTCGCTATATCATTTATCTCGGACATTTTCAGATCTTTTCCTCCGGCAATGCTAAATAAGACCCCTTTTGCGCCATCGATTGAAACTTCAAGCAACGGCGAATTAATCGCTCCTGTCGCGGCCTTCGTTGATCTATCCTGCCCTGACGCGATTCCAATGCCTATAAGAGTTGTTCCGGCATCTCTAAGAGTTGCCTCAATATCGGCAAAATCCACATTAATAAGTCCAGGCATATTGATTAACTCCGCAATTGACTTTACAGCGTTTTTCAAAACCTCGTCTATATATCCAAATGCCTTAACCGCAGTAGTATCTTTATCTATAAGGCTGAAAATCTTATCGTTTGGAATAATCACGAGAGCGTCTACCTTTTCTTTTATGCGCGCGAGCCCATCCTGCGCTATGTTCATACGCTGGGTACCCTCGAAAGAAAATGGCTTTGTAATGACGCCAACCGTCAAAATACCCTTTTCCTTGGCAATTTCCGCGATAACAGGACTCGCGCCGGTACCGGTACCGCCCCCGAATCCGGCTGTTATAAAAACTATGTCCGCACCATCAAGCGCTTCTCCGATTTCAGACCGGTTCTCTTCGGCGGCCTGCTTTCCAATCTCCGGATTCATTCCCGCGCCAAGCCCGTGCGTAAGCGCTTTTCCTATATGCACCTTACTGTGCGAAATGGAATATTCGAGATCTTGAGCATCCGTATTAACGACAATGAACTCAACCCCGCGAATCTTTTTATCATCTGACATCATTCGCGTAACCGCATTACACCCTCCTCCTCCGACGCCGATAACTTTTATTTTCGTAATACCATTCTGGGCTTTATATCTGACCAGTGAGTTTTTCACTTGGTGCCTATGGGTTTTACTCGCCTTATGGCTCATTTTAGGAAGTTTGATTAATTTCTTTTTCTTTTTTGGCATAATTATTTATAATAGATTATTTTGTAAATTTTCCAAATCCGTTAAACTAATCTGTAGTGAGTGTATCAAACTATTCATAGTGAGCTAGTCGAACTATTCATAGTGAGCATGCTGAACTATGGCATCAAATTTTTAAAAACATTTCTGATAAGCTCTGTCGGATCATATGTCAGTTTTTTCTCGCTAACCATTCCCCATAAAACCAGTCCAACCGCTGTAGAAAATTCCGGATCTCCTAAAAGGTTTTGATGTGTCGGATTTGAAATTTCGAATGTGCTTACATCAGGAACGCCTATCTGAACTGCGAGTTTCAGGCTTTGGCGAATAAACTCCGTTATGCCGGCAAGCCTTACACCACCTCCTGTTATTACCGCGCCACCTGGAAGCTGTACTGTGCGGCTCAACGTCTTGAGCTCATTATTTACAAAATCCAGTATATCCGCAAGTCTGCCCTCAATAATCTCAGAAAGGAAGCGCCTTGAAACCTTTTCTTTGTTTTCTGAATCAAATTGCGAGAGTTTAACAATATCATGGCGCGAAACATCTTGCGTCATAGCGCACCCATACTCAATTTTAAGCTGCTCCGCAACATCAATTGACGTTCTAAGCCCGATTGCGATGTCTTTCGTAATGTAACTGGAACCGACCGGCAAACTTTTCGCTTGTACTATTTTATTTTCACTATAAATAGCAAATGACGTCGTATCAGATCCGAAGTCAATCATTATAACTCCCAAGTCTTTCTGGCGCTTTGAAAGAACGGCGCGGGCAGACGCAAGAGGGTTAAAGATAAGTCCACTTACAGACATACCAGCTTGTTTCATCTGCTTCGTGAGAAAATGCACCTGCGGGGCAAAACCCTCAACTATAAGCGTGCTTACCTCAAGCCTGCTTCCCGTCATGCCGACCGGGTCCATAATATCCCCAATATCATCAACAAAATATTCGCGCGTAATATGATGGATCACGGCACGATTCTGCAAAAGCTTCATGGCGCGCGAAGCTTGTATGACGCGGTCGACATCATCGTCTTGAATTTCCTGGTCTGAACGCGAAACAGCTACTATCCCGCGCGATTGATGCGCTTTCACATGTTCGCTGTTTGAATTCACAAAAACATTACGAACGGCCTGTTTGGACATTTTTGAAAGGTCTTTCGAGATATCCGTAAGTACGCTTGTCGCGGCTTCGGCATCAACAAGAACCCCCTTGCGAAATCCAGCCGAGGGGTGCCTAAAAACCGTAATGACGGACGGCGTTCCGTCCTTTTTTATTTCAACAACAACACCTTTTATATACGATGAGCCAACATCAAGCCCGGTAATGATGTTTAACATACGCCAAAATTTCTAATTCTTTTTTTTCCATCTTTATCCTATCACTCTTCAGTTTGTGAGTATACCCGGCAAGATGAAGTATCCCGTGGATAACTAAAAAACCGGCGTCTTCACCGCGCTCTTTTATGACATCGGGAGCAAGGAAAATCTCACCAAGATGGGAATCGGAAATCCCAATGTCCCCGCGAACGAATCCCTTGTTTTCAAAGCTTAAAATATTAGTCGGTCCGTCCTTTTTTAAATAAACTCTATTAAGAGTCCTAATTTCTTCATTCCCCGCAAGATAAACATCGACAGCGCATCCAGTTTTTTTAAGAAATTTCAAAGCCAGAATGGCAACATTTCTTACAATTGGCGCAATTTTAGAAAAACCTTTCTCTGAAGAATAGACTCTGATTGAGATCATCACTGAATTTTCTCCTTAATAATCCGCCCGATAACAGAACTATCTGCTTTGCCTTTTACCTGTTTCATTACCTGTCCCATTATCTTCCCGAAATCCTTTTCCGTCGCGCCCGGAAAACTTTTAAGCGCCTCGTCTATAATCTTCTTTAGTTCTTCCTCGTTCATCTGCTCCGGAAGATACTGTTCAAGAACCGCGAGTTCCTTGAGTTCTTTTTCGGCAAGCTCGTTTCTTCCCGCGTTTATGTACATTCCAATTGCTTCTCTTCTTTTCTTAACCTCTTTCATGGCAACTTCAAGCACCTCCTCATCTGTAAGTGTCGGGTCTTGGCCGCGGCCGCGCTTTTCTATTTCGCGATTATGAATCGCGGCGCGCAACATGCGAAGCGTGCCAGTCTTAATTTCATCCCTGCTTTTAAAAGCGGCTTCAAAATCATCCTTGATTTTTTTATCAAGAAACTCCATGAAGGCTACGCGCGACCATATTTTTTGGCCTTTAGAATTTCCGTCTCTTTTTTTGAGTGGTAGATAGCTGAAAGCTTGCGCTGTCTCTTGTTTCCAGAGCGTTTCATAAACTGCCTTTTTCGAACTTCCTTAATTAAACCGCTGTTTTTGATTCGCTTGTTAAAACGATATATAAAAGCCGCTATGGTTTCTCCTTCTC
>JBBTVZ010000059.1:8649-11740 GCA_038062995.1 Patescibacteria group bacterium
TAATTTCAATTGCCATACTTTTTATTCGGATTGTTTTTTTATTATTTGAGACCTCTCATAATCTTTGCCTTAATAGCTTCGTATGATTCCGGCGGATTTTTTACGACTCCATGAATCGTTATCCCTCCATCATTCGACCACCGAGGAAGAACGTGTATGTGCAGATGATTAATCGCTTGCCCGGCCGCACGGCCATGATTTATGCCAATCGTGAATCCATCGGGTTCCAGCGTTTTTTTAAGAAGTTTCACCGCCGCCTGGACCGCAACAAACGTATGGCCTATTGAGTCGTGCTTAGCTTCTGAAATATCCGCCGCATGGGCTTTTGGTATAATAACCGTATGCCCAGGGGTAATAGGGTTTCTATCCAGAAAAGCGAGGGCTCCATCGTTTTCATGGATAACGTCGGGTTTAATCTCCCCACACGCAATTTTGCAAAATATGCAATCCATAAATTTGTTATTTCGCCTATTTAAGACGTTTTTTGACTTCTGCCATAAGGTTCGACAGTAGAATGGTCTCTTGAGCCCCGGAACTCAAATCGCGGATAATTATCGTATCTTCATATACTTCTCTCTGACCGAAAATAAGCGCGAGCACGGAATTGTGTTTGCGAGCAATCTTTAGTTGGACCTGTAAAGATTTTTTTCCAATTGATTCAACAACAGGAATGTTATGCGAACGGATCTCGCTTATATAACGCAGACTCGCTTTCTTTGCCTGCTCACCAACTGCGACAAAAAACACAGGCGTCTTTATTTTTGGCTTAAAAACCATTTTTTCAAGAGCTAAAACTTTCAAAATATTCGATGCGTGGAACGAAACTCCAACACCCGGAATATTACGCCCCCACAGCATATCGGCAAGATAATCATACCTACCTCCTTCTGCTAAAAGCTGTCCGCTCGGAGCGCGAAACTCAAAAACCGTTTTACTGTAATATGGAAACACCCTCGAGAGGCGCGGACACGGTTCATATGCTATGCCGTTGTCCTCAAGAAGTTCCAAAACGGTTTTGAAGTGATTATTACAGTTGTAACATAAGTAGTCAAGAATTGATGGGATTTCGTCATGAATCGATTTGCACTTCGAAGATGCGCACTCAAATTCTTCAATGATTCCCAATTCAAGCGTTTTTAGACATAAATCGCATAGTTTTGATTTATTAGACCCGTAATACGTCCGCAATTTCTCACGATATGTTGTTCGGCACGTCTTGCAACCCAGCGCGTTTATCCGAAAAATTGCGTTTTTAATATGCAAGGCATCAAGAAACGAAAGGGCAGCTGTTATTATCTGCCCATCATAAATCGGATCATTGTCGCCGATTATATCAAAACCTTGGCGGTAACTTTCTTTAATTGTGGTCTTTTTTCCATCCGCGTCGCATAAGAAAACAGGACCATGATGATATACCCTAAGCGGCTGCGCAAAACGTCCAAGTTTCTCTTCAATGTAACTGCGGATAATACCAAGCTCGGTGCCCTGGCGAAGTGCGATGTCCGCTCCGCCCGAAGACGGCTTCATTATGCATATAATACCCTGCGCCCCTCCGCGCATACTTGTTAAAACAGTCTGCGCCGTTTCTATGTACGGGATTTCAATAAAATGAAAATCGTGCAAATCGGCTGTTGCCTCTTGAGATGTGGCAAGAAATTTCCACGCAGTTTCTTCCGTCGGGAAAATCCCGCGCGTGCCGTGCACGCGCAAGTTATCTCGCTTTATTGAAATTTGTTTTTTGCATTGCGGTTTTCTTGTTTTCATATATTAAAGATGTCTAATAACGCGCCGCGCAATACAGAACACAGGCCTAATACGCAGGAACTCCAAAAGCCATCACCTCCTCAACTGGCCATAATCGAAATCTTACAAGACCAGTTATATCTGATCTTTCAAGTGGCCCCCACGCGCGCGAATCGAAACTGAAATCGCGATTATCTCCCATTACAAAATACTGGCTGTCTTTAAGCGTCATACTTATTTCTCCGGAAAAATTCTGCTTCGCGATATATGATTCATTCAATAGTTTCTCATCGCCTCCGACCTGATACACGGCAACACTGCCGTTTTGTATAACCACGCGCTCACCCGGCAACCCAATTATTCTCTTTATATAGAAGGAACGATGGTCGCCGGGATAACGAAACACTATAACTTCTCCCCGCTTCGGTTCGCGAACACGGTATGAAACCTCATCGATCAAAAGATAGTTCCCATTTGAAAAGCTAGGTTCCATACTGGAACCGGAGACAAGAAACGGCTGCGCGACAAAAACGCGGACGACAAAAACAGTCGCGACAGCTATTATGACCGTCTGTAATGTTTCAAGAAATGACCAAAAAATTTTCATTGGCATCTTAAAATTTATGTTATTATAGTGAATATGAAAAGTTATTTCAACCCCGGCAATATTGAACTTATAATAGGCCTCGGAAACCCGGGAGAAAAATACAAAGATACATACCACAACATCGGGTTTTTATTCATTGATTCGCTGGCAAAAAATCTTCCATCCGGCAATTTTGAGAAATCATCGTCGAAAAAATTCATGTTTCTAAAAACAGGACGCGTCATCCTGATAAAACCTCTCGTGTTCATGAATGAGTCAGGAGAAGCCGTCCGTGACGCGCTTAAATATTTCAAAACAACGGCTGAAAAAATACTCGTCGCGCATGATGACGCAGATCTCAAACTCGGCGAATTCAAATTAACAACGGGGCAAAGCCACGCGGGACATAAAGGAATTGCTTCAATTATTACCGCGCTTAAGACAAAAGACTTTCAGCGAATCCGCATCGGAATAAGACAGGGCACGAACGCAAAAAAAGAGGAAGTTGGATTACCCGCTGTAAATCGTATGAAGGCAGGAGAGTTCGTCCTTCGCTCAATAACTGCCGCAAATAAAAAAACCCTCAGTGCAACATTTAAGGAAATAATCCTAAAAAAATTTCCTAACATCTAGCTCTTCGGACTCTTTTCCGGGTCAAATAAAAATGTCATGGAAAAGCTTATAAGCCCGTCATCAAGCGTCGTTATTCTTGAAATACTCAAATCTACATCTCTGAAATCAGGCTGCGAAGAAAGGGCTGAT
>JBBTVZ010000060.1:0-10482 GCA_038062995.1 Patescibacteria group bacterium
GAAAGAAGAAGGTGGAAGACACACTCCATTCTTCAAGGGATACAAACCGCAATTCTACATTAGGACAACTGATGTAACCGGAGAAGTTATTCTTAAGGAAGGAACTGAAATGGTTATGCCTGGGGACACAGTGAGCATAACAGCAAAGCTTCTTGCGCCGGTCGCCCTTGAGGAGAAACAAAGGTTTGCTATAAGGGAAGGAGGGAAAACGGTCGGAGCGGGCGCTGTGACAAAGATTTTGAAATGATCAACGGCGGTCCCGAAGTTCGCCTGCGGCGAACAACGGGATCCTCGATTTTGTAACTCCGCTTACAGCGGAGACAAAATCGGGAAAAGACAGTTGGCGCGGGCGCTGTAACAAAAATCTTGAAATAATCTTTTGAATGGATACGTGCGCGAAAACGAAGACCGCTCTTTAATCTGTAAATTTAACAATTCGTATGGCAAAAAAAGAAGCTGAACTGCCGCATGAAAAACTTCGCCTGAAAGTGAAGTCGTATGATGCGAAACTTATCGACAACTCTGTTCACCAGATTGTTGAGGCTATTAAGCGGCAGGGCGGTGAAGTTATCGGGCCGATACCGCTTCCCACGGAGTTCAAAAAATATACAGTTAATCGGTCTACTTTCGTGCATAAAAAGTCCCGTGACCAATTCGAAATCAGGGTGCATAAGCGGCTTATAGATGTGTTAAATCCTCAGCAAAAGATAATTGAATCATTAACAGACCTCAATTTACCAGCAGGGGTAGATGTGGAAATAAAAATGGGCTAAATCCGCCAGTTGGCGGATCGCCCGAACAGCCGCCGCACTGCGGTGGCTGTTTCAGGGAGTTGACGTCGAAATAAAGATGGGATAAGATTGGACACAACGGGTTTAGCCAACGAAAAGGGAAAACAACAGGGCAAACCCCTGTTGTTTTCTTATATTGAACCATTTATGGCGAGTAAAATCTAACCATGGAAAAAATTATTGCTATAAAAAAGCGAATGACTCAAATATGGAAAGGGGAAAACGTCATACCGGTGACGGTTCTTGAGTTTATGACGGAAGCGAAAGAGTCGCCTTTCATGCAGAATCTCAAAGAGGGCGATAAGGTAAGGGTTACAAGCATAAGCAAGGGAAGAGGGTTTCAAGGCGTTGTAAAACGGCATGGTTTTCATGGCGGCCCCAAAAGCCATGGACAAAAAGACAGGCTCCGTTCCCCGGGCTCAATAGGCGCCACAGCCCCGCAGCGTGTTATAAAGGGAAGGAAAATGGGAGGCCATATGGGTGTTCAGAAAGTAACTGTTCGTAATTTATTTATTACTAGACTGGTTCCGGACGAATCAATGTTTATGGTCAAGGGCGCCGTTCCTGGCAGGAGAGGGGCAAAAGTTGAAGTCAGGAAATAATTTTGAACGTAAAAATCCATGACAACAGAAATATACAATAAAGAGAATCAAAAAATCGGCGCGATTGAATTACCTGGCTCTGTATTTTCAATTAAATGGAATCCTGACCTTGTGAAACAAGCGATTACTGCCCAGCTTGCGAATCGAAGACAGCCGCTTGCGCATGCGAAGGGGCGCGGCGAAGTAAGCGGAGGAGGAAAGAAACCATGGAGGCAGAAACATACTGGACGCGCGCGTGCAGGGTCAAGCCGCTCTCCTCTTTGGAAAGGCGGCGGTGTAACGTTCGGTCCGACGAAAGAAAAAGATTTTTCAAGAAAGATAAACAAAAAAATGAAAAGTTTGGCGTTATACTCCCTGCTTTCCAAAAAGGCGAGCGAAGGCGAGGTGAGGGTTATAGATAATTTATCGCTAAGCGAATACAAAACAAAACACGTTTTCGAAATAATCAGTAAATTTTTCGGCGGAAAATCAAGCGTTATATTTGTGCCATCAAGGGATAATTCAATGTTTTCTCGAGCTGGAAGGAATATTCCGAAAGTTTTAGTTACTGGAACTGGAAATTTGGACATTTATGAGTGCGCGTCGCATGATAATCTTATTTTCGAAAAAGGAGCGATTGAAGAACTAGCAGCAATTGCGGATAAAAAGAAATAAAATAATATGGGTATTTTTAGTAAAGGAAAACCAAAAAAAGAAGAACAAAAGGCAAAAGCCGGCGATTCTGTTGTAAAAGAAAATAAAACAGTAGTTGGAATAGCGCGTTTAAGAACGAATAAGGGTATTATTTTACGTCCTCATGTGAGCGAAAAAGCGATGCGCGGCGAACCGATTGGGCGCTATGTATTTTTAGTTGATAAAAAAGCCAAGAAGCCGGAAATAAAAAAAGAGATTCAAGAACGTTTTAATGTTAGAGTTCGTTCAATAAATACTTTGATTAAAAAAGACAAAAAATCGAATTGGAAAGGAGTTCGCGGAAAACAAAAACTTGTTAAAAAAGCAATTGTGACGCTTAAGGCGGGAGAAAAAATAGAATTATAACACCATGCCGATTAAGCAATACAAACCGACGTCTCCTTCGCGAAGAAATTACAGCGTAACAGATTATAGTACTCTCACGCGCGTAGAATCGTGGAAGCCTCTTACTAGGAGAATTAAAAAATTTGCCGGCAGAAATAGCCAAGGCAGAATCACTGTTCGCCATCAGGGCGGAGGGAATAAAACACTTTATCGCGAGGTTGATTTTATGCAGAATAAAATCGGGATTCCCGGAAAAGTGGAATCAATTGAATATGACCCGTATCGCACGGCTTTTATCGCGCTTGTAATATATAAAGACGGAGAACGCAAATATATTCTGGCTCCGAATAACCTTACAGTGGGCGCTTCGGTAATAACGTCTGAAGACGCTCCCTTTGAAGTTGGGAATCGGACCGTATTAAAGAGAATTCCATCCGGAACATTTGTACATAATATAGAACTGCATCCGAAAAGCGGAGCAAAGATTGCAAGGTCCGCCGGAACATCTGTTCAAATTCTCGCGAACGAAGACGGTTATACGCATCTTAAGATGTCATCGGGCGAAGTGAGAAAAGTTTTATGGAATTGTTTCGCTTCAATAGGTCAGGTTTCAAATCCGGAACATAACCTTATTGTCATAGGAAAAGCAGGCCGGTCGCGATGGCTTGGAATAAGACCGCCGGTTCGCGGTAAAGCTATGAACCCGCGTGACCATCCATACGGCGGAGGAGAAGGACGTACGCAACGCGGAACGAAACGCCCGAAAACAAAATGGGGAAAGATTACCGGAGGACATAAAACACGCAACAAAAAGAAGTGGTCGAGTAAACTTATTATAAAGCGAAGAAAATAAGGGCTTCCTATAAATTTTGAATTCGGAGTATAAGAAAATTTATTAAGAAAACCTTACCCAGCACCTTTTTGATACTTCGGCCTGCTCAGTATCAATTCTGAGCGAAGCCGAATGAATTGACGGAATATATGAAATACTGTACACATAAAGACAAAGTCGGATTGCTCCACTTTTTTGTGTTGTATATACAGAAGCATCACAGCGAAGGTGCGGAGTATTCGGCATTAAAATAAATATAGCCACCATTATGAGCAGATCAGCAAAAAAGGGACCGTGGGTTGACCCGAAACTATTGAAAAAAATAGCGAAGTTAAAGCAGGGGGACCCGACTCCTGTAAAAACATGGTCAAGGTCTTCTGAAATTTCTCCGGAGATGGTTGGTTTTATTTTTGCTGTTCATAATGGGAAAAGCTTTATAGAGGTTAGAGTCAGCGAAGATATGGTAGGACATAAGCTTGGCGAGTTTTCTCTGACAAGGAAGTTTTTCAAGCATGGAGGAAAGATGCAAAAAGACATAGAAAAAGGAACTGCTCCGAGTACAGCCGGAACACAGGTAAAAAAATAATTAAGAAATATGAACCAGACGCAAGTAAAAGCACAACTTAAACATCTCCGCGTCGCTCCGCGGAAAACGCGGCTGGTTGTGGATATTATCCGAAACATGCGAGTAAATGAAGCGGAGGCAAATTTGCTTTCTATGCCAAATAGAGCCGCTCCGCAGATTTTAAAACTGCTTCGAAGCGCGATGGCAAACGCAAAAAACAATGCGAAGCTTGATCCGACAACGATGTATATAAAAGAGATTAGAGTCGACCAGGGGCCAAAATTACGCAGATGGACGCCTCGCGCGAGAGGAGGAGGTTCGCGCATAGAAAAGAAAACAAGCCATATAAGCATAACGCTTGGCGTGCTTGATGGGAAAATTGAACAGCGTTTTATAATACAAAGCAAGAAAATTAAAAAGGATAATAAAATAAAAGCTCCAAAAAAAGCTGGAAAGAAAAATGAAAAACATGGCGAATCAGATACGAAGCCGGTCAGAGAAAAACATGAAACTAAAAAGGGGATAATTCCAAAACTTTTCAGCAGGAAAGTCATATAAAAACACATGGCCCAAAAGATTAATCCAATTACACATCGTCTGGGAGTGACCATTCCATGGTCAAGCAGGTGGATGCCGAAAAAAGCCACAGTGTGGCATTTTCTTGAAGAGGATTGTGAAATAAGAAAATTTGTTATGAAGAAAATTTTGCAAGCTGGGATTGCGGGAATTGTTATTGAGAGAACCGGGGACATGATTCGCGTGACTATTCAGGCAAGCAAGCCGGGTCTCATAATTGGACGCGGCGGAAAAGGCATAGAGGACTTAAAAGCAGAACTTGTAAAAGCGATTTTGAAATTAAGGAAGAAAAACGCGGTTAAGGAAAAATTCGTAATGAATCTTACGATAGAAGAATTAAAACGCTCGGAAATTTCATCATCAGTGGTAGCGCAAAACATAGCTTTTGACATTGAAAAAAGGATGCCGTACCGCAGGGTTATAAAACGCCAGCTTGAAAGCATTAAACAAAATCGCGAGGTCAAGGGAGCTAAAATCAAAGTTTCAGGGAGGCTTAATGGGGCTGAAATTTCAAGGAGTGATTTCTTATCGTCGGGAAGCATGCCGTTACAGACACTTCGCGCAAACATAGATTATGGAACAGCGACGGCATTTAACACATACGGCACAATCGGCATTAAGGTGTGGATTTACAGGGGGGAGATTTTTTCCAAAACGGCTCGCGAAACAAAGTAAGCGACTTCCATTTTGAGAACCCCGTTAGATAATTAATCAACACAATTTGAATCATGAAAAAAAATAAAGTATACATAACAATGATTGAAATGACCCCAATGTCGTATCTAATGGGGTGCTCAGTGTTGTGGCTAAATTTACTTCGCCGCAGCAAGCTGGGCTCGTAAATTAAGACAACACTGGCACATGCTTCAGCCAAAGAAACAAAAATTTAGAAAACGGCAGAAGGGAAAATCGCGTAAGCGAACCGTTGAAACGCGCGGTATTACGGTAAGCTTTGGAAAGTTCGGTTTGCAAGCGCTCGAATCGTTTTGGATTACGGCGAATCAAATTGAAGCGGCAAGAAAAACCATATCGCACTCAATAAAACGCGAAGGAAGAGTATGGATAAGAATTTTTCCTGATAAGCCAATAACAAAACTTCCTCCGGAAGTTACACTAGGAGGGGGAAAAGGAGAAGTTGACCATTATGTTTTTCCAGTGAAACCAGGAAGAATTTTATTTGAGATTGATGGTGTTAGCGAAGCAGATGCAAAGGAAGCCTTTAGAAAAGCCGGGCATAAACTTCCGGTAAAAACGAGGATTGTAACGGCAAGATAATTTAACTTATGAAAAACAAAGAATTACAAACGTGGAGGAGTAAAACACTCGTAGAGATGCAGAAAGAGCTTGGAGACACTTACGCGAATTTTAATAAACTCAAATTAGATATTTCTATTGGAAAATCTAAAAATGTGAGGGAACTGCGAAGAGTCAGGAAAACAATTGCTCAATTAAACACAATTGCGAAGTCGAGAAGCAGTAAGGTAAAAATATGAGAAAACTTCAAGGAACAATAGTATCTGATAAAATGCGCAAAACGCGTATTGTTTCAGTTGATAGATTAGTTAAACATCCCCGGTATGAAAAGCGGTATAACGTAACGCAACGTTTTAAGGCCCACGACGAAAAAGAGGAATACAAAACTGGCGATGTAGTTGTTATAAAGGAAATTCGGCCAATATCAAAAGACAAGAGGTGGGAGATTATAAAATTAGTAAAACGCGCGGAAATCCCTAATACTCTAGAACCTAATTCCTAAAGCCTATTTATTATATGATTCAAGAACGTTCAATATTAAAAGTTGCGGATAATAGCGGGGCTAAAATCGTTCGCTGTTTTCGTGTTCTCGGAGGAGGAAGAAAGCGATACGCGAGAATCGGAGATATAATAGTCGCTTCAGTTCAGACGGCGGAGCCGAGAAAACAGGTTAAGAAAAAAGATATTGTTCGGGCGCTTGTTGTTCGGCATAGGGCTCCGTTGCGAAGATCCAATGGTTCGTATATAAAATTTGACGACAATGCTGTTGTTCTCATTGATAAAGGAGAACCGCGCGGCACCCGTATTTTCGGTCCGATTCCGCGGGAAATAAAAGAAAAAGGATATACTACGATTGCATCGCTGGCAAAGGAGCTTGTATAAAAACATGAAAATACGCAAAGGAGATACTGTAAAAATTATGAAGGGAAAAGACCGTGGAAAAACCGGCAAAGTTTCTTATGTCAACTTAGACGCTATGAAAATTACCGTTGAAGGCTTGAACATGTTTAAGAAGCATAAGAAGCCGAGAAAGCAGGGAGAGAAGGGGCAGATAGTTGAAGTTGCGCGCCCTATAAATCAATCAAACGTGCAGTTTGTATGTCCTACCTGCAATAACGCAGTGAGAATTGGGGTTCAAGAAAAGGACGGAAAAAGGGTTCGCTATTGCAAAAAGTGCAAGAATATACTAGAAAAATAAGCTTTTCTTATGAAAGAAACAAAGAAAAAATATACGCATAATCGATTCCTCGAAAAAATCGTTGTGAATGCTGGAATTGGAAAACTCAAAAATCAGGCTAATTTTGAAGAGAAAGTGCTTCCAGAAATCATGAAGGAAATAGCTTCTATTACTGGGCAAAAACCCGCGACTCGCAAGGCGAAAAAATCAATTGCCGGATTCAACTCTAGGGAGGGCGATGTTATAGGACTTCAGGTTACATTAAGGCGCTCGCGGATGGACGATTTTATTAAAAAACTTGTAACTGTTATTTTTCCGCGCGTGAAAGACTTTCGAGGACTTGATATGAAAAACATTGACACGCATGGAAATCTGAATGTTGGGTTCCATGACCAGTATGTGTTTCCGGAAATCAATATAGAAAAATCGCGCTTGCCGTTTGGAATGCAAATTACGTGCGTTCCTAAAACACGGAATAGAACGGAAGCAATTGATTTTTACAGGTCGGTTGGGGTACCATTGAAGGGCTTTGTTCAAAAATAAGAGCCGAAGGGCGATTGATTTTTGAATACAAAACCTTCACCCCATTAGATAAATAATTAAGATATTATGAACAATAAAAATACCAAAATAGAATTAAGGTCGGAATGCATAATCCAGGAACGGTTATCATCTAACGGGGTGCTCAGTGTTGTGGCTAAATTTCCTTCGCCGCAGCAAGCTGGGCTTGTAAATTAAGACAACACTGGCATATGGCAAAAACATCAGTTATAGCAAGGTCAAGGAAAAAACCGAAATACACGACCAGAATTGTTCGACGGTGTTTTCGTTGCGGCCGTAAAAGAGGATATATCCGCGATTTTAATATGTGCAGAATTTGTTTCCGCGAACTCGCTTCTCTTGGTATGATTCCGGGTATTAAAAAATCTTCCTGGTAAATATGTTTATAGAACTTATCACAAAAATCAAAAATGCCCAGAATGCAGACAAGAAATTTATAAAAGTGCGTTATTCGAAAATGGATTACGCGGTTGCCGAATTGCTTCGCGCTCACGCTTTTATTAAAAAGACCGAGGTGAAGGGAAAATCATATAAAAAAATAATTGAAATTGAATGCGATGTTCCAAATCCGATACAAGGCATAAAATTTCTAAGCAAGCCGTCCGTGAAGCGCTATAGGGGATATCGCGAATTGAGAAATGTAAAAAGCGGACATGGAATTTTGATACTTTCTACGCCTAAAGGAATTAAAACAGGAGTACAGGCGCGGAAAGAAAAAGTCGGCGGTGAAATTTTATGCGAATTGTGGTAAGGTTTTGTATAAAATTGCAAACCGAAGGCACAGAAATTTTATCTACAAAACCTTATCCCGCCCCAGTTTTTATAAATATTATGAACAACGCTAAAATAACAAAAGGAATCAATAGTAGTTTTCAGTCGAATAAACACCAGGTTAAAAACTGGGGCGGGATGCTCGATTCTGAAGATATATTTTCTATCGCCTGCCTGCCGGCAGGCAGGTCTGCAGACTCGAAAATATATACATAATCGGCATATGTCAAAAATTGGAAAACTGCCGATAAAAATACCGCAAGGAATAAAAATAAGTCTGGAAGATGACAATATTGTTGTTCGTGGGGAGAAGGGCGAAATAAAAATTAAAATGCTTCGCAATATAAAGCCGATTATGGAAGACGACGAAATTCGTTTTGAATTGAAAAGCAATACAAAGCAAGGAAGGAGTAATTGGGGGACAATTCGCGCTTTGGTCGCGAACGCGGTAGAAGGGCTTTTTAAGGGATTTGAAAAGACGCTTATTCTTGAAGGCGTTGGATTCCGAGTTTCAAAAGAAGGGGAAGATCTAACTATGAACTTGGGATTTTCGCATCCGGTGAAGTATAAAAAACCGGAAGGAATAAGTTTTGATGTTGAGAAAAACACCATCGTAAAAGTGAGGGGATTCAATAAAATAATAGTTGGCCAGGTTACTGCAGAAATTAGGAGTCTTAAAAAACCTGAACCGTACAAAGGGAAAGGGTTTAGATATTCCGATGAAGTTATACAAAGAAAGGCTGGGAAAAAAGCGGCTGCCACGACAGGAGTCAAGACATAAAGTAACTGTTTTTATATGAACACGAGAAAAAAAATAAATAAAATAAGAGCAAGGCGCGAACATAGGGTGCGTCGAAAAATTTGCGGCACTGCTGAAAAGCCTAGGCTTTCAATATTTCGCAGTAATAAATACACATATGCTCAATTAATTGACGATTCCATTGGTAAAACGATTATTTCTGTTTCTTCACACGCTGAAAAAGAATCTAAAAAAGGAGGAAAATTGGATAAGGCCGAAATTATAGGAAAAATAATTGCCGAAAAAGCGAAAAAAGCCGGAATAAGCAATGCTATTGTCGATCGTGGCGCGTACCGCTATCATGGAAGGGTAAAAGCGTTAGTTGAATCAGCAAGAAAAGCCGGGTTGAATATGTAATTTATGAAACGCAATTTTTCAAAACCAAAAAGTGAATTTAAAGAAAAACTTCTCGAAGTAAAGCGTGTTACCCGTGTTATGGCTGGAGGAAAACGTTTCAGTTTTCGCGCGACAGTTGTTGTGGGAGATATGAAAGGCCGTGTAGGAATTGGAGTAGCGAAAGGGTCGGATTTTAGCTCGGCAGTTGAAAAGGCAAAACACCAGGCTGAAAAAGCGGTAGTTTCTGTGAAGCTTATGGATTATAGAACTGTGCCGTACGAGGTAGAAGCTAAGTTTGGCGCAGCTAAAGTAAGAATAAAGCCGGCGTCGGAAGGTCACGGTCTTATCGCTGGAGGGTCTTGCAGGGTCGTATTGGAACTTATTGGCATAAAAGATGTTTCCGCAAAGATTCTCGGGACAACAAAAAACAAGATAGCGAACGCTCAAGCTACTATTGAAGCGCTCAAAAAAACCACTCTTCCGCGCAGAACAACAACCATGGAAGCAAAATAAAATTATGAAACTGCACGAGATAAAAGCCATATATAAGAATAAAAGTAAAAAACGCGTAGGTCGTGGAGGAAAACGCGGCACGTATTCAGGGCGAGGTCAGAAAGGACAAGGCTCAAGATCCGGGCATAGAATCCGCCCGGCGGAAAGAGACCTTATAATGCGGCTTCCAAAACTGCGTGGAATAAAACACGGACGACAAAGTGAAAAATCTACTGTGATTAATATCGGAGAGCTTGAGAATAAAATTAATGACGGGGTTGTAACTAAATTGTCGCTCCTTGAGGCTGGAGTTATTAAAAGCATTTCAAGTCCTGTTAAAATTTTAGGCAGTGGGGAAATCAAGAAAAAACTTACCATAAAAGGAATTCGCGTTTCAGCAAGCGCGCGGAAAAAGATTGAGGTGGCCGGAGGTTTAATAAAAAAATAAATAAGGCATGCAAAAATTTCTGAAAATTTTTAAAATACCGGATTTGCGCAATAAAGTGCTTATGGTGCTTTTATGGCTTTTTGTGTTCCGCCTGCTCGCGGCGATTCCCGTGCCGGGCATCAACCCGCAGCAACTGCAAAGCCTTTTCGAAGGCCAGCAGGGCGGCATCCTGAGCCTGTTCAACATGTTCTCGGGTGGCGCGCTGTCGCGGTTCACGGTCTTCGCGCTGGGGATCATGCCGTACATCTCGGCATCGATCAT
>JBBTVZ010000061.1:0-3645 GCA_038062995.1 Patescibacteria group bacterium
GATGGAATATCAGGTACTGGACTTTCCCTGATACAGTTCCGGCATTCGGAGCGAACGTTACCGAGAAAACAACAGAAGAATCCGGCTGGATAGTTGCCGTAGCAGGTGAAACCGAGAACGATGAATCCGTTGTCTCAACTTTGCTGACAGACAAATCAGATTTCCCGATGTTTGTCCCTCTAAGTTTGGCTGTCTTTTGCCACCCAATCTTCACGGAGCCGAAGTTGTATGTTCCGGCTGGGAACTCAAAGGCCCCTTTTGCCACGACATCTGACTCAAAGTCGTCCAGTATAATTTTAGAGCCGTCAGCGTAGACAAGTTTTATATTATCAAACGTGATTTCCGTCAAGTCCAAATCCTTATTAAAAGACCTGAACCTGACACCGATAGCGTCAAACTTTTTTATATCAACGGTATCGGCAATCATGTCATCTGATTTAAACTCATAGTCACCATTTGATAAGAGAGGCTGTGCTTTTTTAGATTCTGACCAATATGGCTTTAATTTTCCTTCAAACAAATTGCCACTAAGCCATTTTACAGTGTCTCTGTTAGAGAAGAAAAAATTAAATCCAAAAGACGAGCTGTCAGTCAGGTTAACCGCGCTATAACGCACCGAGAATTCTATACGCCACGGCACATCGTATTCTTTCCCCAATCTTTTTATTACCCTCACTTTCTCTCCAAAGGGCATGTTCATTCTCCAGAGCTGTGACCTCTTGCCTAAAAAGGAAAATTGCGGATCTGGGTCTGTGTTTTGCACAAGTCTGGAGTAAAACTTTGTTATTCCGGATGTTATCAATTGAGGATACCATCCATTCACCGTGTCTCTCTGGATTTGCGCACTGGAAGGCGCGGCAAATCCGAGCAAGAACAAAACAACCAAAATGGTTCGGCTTCGCTCACCATAAACAACTGCTAATTTTCTCATTACTGCCTTCCTTTCTGTATTATTAAGTTTTTAATTGTTAACTGCCAGTATTGTACCATACACCGCGGGAAAAAGCAATGGTTCAGCAAGCTCACTATGAAGCTGGAAAATACTGCAAATATTGTTGTGTTATAGGATATTTAGGTCCATTTTGGGTCATAACCAATAAAACCTTGCTTTTTTCTAGGATATGTGATGTACTGGTGTTAGTTGAGTTAAAAACCAAACGCAAAAAAATAAAGAATGGGGGGGTGAAAAGTGAAAAGTAAAAAATTTCTTCTTACAGAAAAGGTGTTTTTAGTTTATGGATCTAAACGAGGGGCTTTATATGATCTTCATAACGGCACCGTGTACTCAATTGACCCGAGTGCTAAAAAACTGATCGAACTGTGCGAACACGGCGTTGATATTACAGAAATCTTCACAAGAAATCCCGACTTAAATTATCTTGAATCAATTGAGTATCTCGATAAGCTGGCAAACCTTGGATTGGGAAAATATCTCCTACGTGGAGAACGTGTGGATAAAATCAAACTTGGTGGCAGTTTTGATTACCCAAGTTTTGTGTGGCTTGAAGTCACCGGGGGATGCAACCTTCAGTGTTTACAGTGTTACGCGAATAGCGACCCTTCATTAATTAACAAGGATAAGATGACGCCTAGGGATTGGAAAGGAGTTATGACTCAAATTGCGGGGCTCGGCTGTGGAAAAATTCAGTTTATCGGAGGTGAGCCATTTCTTTTAGGTAATGAATTGATTTCATTAATTGAATACGCGCGAGATCTCAAGTTTAGTTTTATCGAGGTTTTTACAAATGCCACTGTCCTTACAGATAGTTTACTAGATTCACTTGTGCGCAATAGAATCAATGTTGCTTTCTCCTTTTACAGCAATGATTGTGACACCTATGAGAAAATCACTTTACGGAAAGGAAGTTATGATAAAGCTGTCACGAATATAAGAAAGATGGTACAAGCCGGACTGGAGATGCGCGCCACAGTTGTAGGTATGAAACAAAACCAAGATACTATTGAAAGCACAATAAAATTTCTACGAGAGCAACTAGGGTTGCTAGATGTTAAAACTGATTTTGTAAGACCGAGTGGCCGTGGATGTAACATTGAATTAGTCTCTGATAAGTACATCGACTCCACATACTTTCAACAAGCATCCTTCTCTAAATGCACTGAAGAAACATTTAAGGAAAGGCACACTGGGCATAATTGTTTTATGAAAGAGATTTGCATTGGGCCTGATGGCAATGTTCGTCCGTGCATAATGGAGCGAAATATTTCATACGGGAACATACTTGAATCAAACCTCAAAGAAATCTTGCGCTCTACGGCAGCAAAAGACATAATGCGCCTTTCAAAAGACTTTATAGAAATTTGCAAAGACTGTGAATACCGGTACGCGTGTTTTGATTGCAGAGTTAAGGCAAAAAATACAAGCGAGGACGGCAATATATTCGCAAAGCCAATCGACTGCCATTACAATCCATATACTGGACAATGGAATTCACATTAGATCAGCGACACGAGCCGGCACATAAATAAGCGTGCCGGTTTTTTGTTTTTGGGATATACTTCCATTATGCTGTTAAAATTTACTATTCATGACGAGTTTCTTTTGCTTCACGCTTTAGTTAGTAGTCAACCCCTTCCATTTCCAGCTTGGAAATTATTCAAAGAAGGACTTCAAAAGAAATATCAGCTCGCGTTCCATTCTTTTATTGATAAAGATTTTCTTGTTTTTGCTGTTTTGTGGCATGGTAGATTGAACGAATTTGATAAGAAACCGCGGCTTTCAATACAAAAGCTCATTAAGGAGGCGTTAGTGTCTACTGAGTTTAAAAGACTGAAGCAAGAAACTATAAAATACGAGCGGTTTGTGAAAAATCAGTGGAGGAGAAACGAGGATAGGGCTCTTTCTGAATTGCAATCTATTACCGGCTTAGACTTACCAAAACGGCGCATCACTGTTTATCTTACACATCCGAAATTAAAAAATGGTGTAAGTCTCAGACATCTTAATGCAATTTGTTGGGGACATCGAGAGAATTGGAAAAACTATACTACTGTTTATCTCTGCCATGAATTACTGCATCTTACTACAGCAAATCGTGAAGATTTAATGCACGCCATTATCGAATTGGTTTGCGATAATGAGTTGCGTATAAGACTTAATAATGGTGGCACATACTTCAAGATAGACGGAGAGTCAATTGGCCATCCGGAGCTTCTACGTACTGAGAAAAAAATATTACCTTTCTGGAAAAAGTATTTAAAGCGCAAAGATGGCAACATTTCTCATTTTGAAAAAACTATGGAGAAATTCATAGTAAAAAAGAAAGCCCGCGTATGTAAGCGGGCTTTTAATAGATAGTATGAACTAAGGAGTTTTATAAGGACCGCATATGTCGGGACTACATGGCACTATATCAGGGTTACATGGCGTGTTGCTGTGTACGGAGTTGGTGAATTCATCCCCAACAACAGAAACTCGATCCTTGTGATCATTTTGCATGGTTACATTAATAAGTTCCATAGTTCTCACCTCCTTTCCAAGTTTTAAGTTATTATTTAATTTTCAATTCAAACGGTGGTTTGTAACTGATTAAACTGTAACTCCAATCACTCTCCTTTGTCAATAGCGTGCGGTAATGTGCAAGGACATTTGGCACCATGCGGGATATGCTCGGAATATGGCAATCA
>JBBTVZ010000062.1:0-17143 GCA_038062995.1 Patescibacteria group bacterium
GGGCGAATCCTTTCCCCCAGACAAATTGTTTCGCCCTGCCGAGTCCGCATTAGTAGTTTTAATCATTTGGATTTTGCTCGAAATAGTTTCGAACTTTGTCCAACAAACACCGCCAGTTAGCATTTGACGAATTCAAAAAACGTTGTAGTATCTAGGTCAGTAATTAGTTCATTTCAAATTGAAACAAAAAGCAAGAAGGAGACAATTATGGCAAATGAAGCTCTACTAGAAAAACTCCACGGTCTGCGGACAGACGCGGAGAAAGTTGCGCAGGAAATAAGAGGAATAAAAGACGAGCTCGGCGACAAAGAGACGGAACTCAATCGCATCATTGATGACTACTATGAAGAGTGGATTGAACTCCTCGCTGAAGAATTCCGTACGCGGGGTGTTTTGTGGTGTACGTCCTGCTTTGCCGGGGAGTTTGGGATTTTCGGCAAACTCACGATACTTCCGGAGAGTGAATTACAACCTCTCTTCATTGAAGGGAGGGTAGAACGCAGATGTGGTTATCAGGGGGGCGAGTACACATACGATGATTTTGCTGTGCTGTATCGTGCGTGCCCGGCATGCCGTGACGCCGCTTTTGATAAACACGGCTGGCGGGGTGAATACGATAAGCAACTGAAGACACAGGCATATTTCCACACGTTTCGCGTAGAAAGACACGATGACGGTTTCTACGCATGCGAGTTTGGCAACTGGGTCAAGCTTGAAAACAAGGACATTGGGAAAAGCGACATTTCAGACCTCAATGAGGAGTTCATAAAAGACCTTGCTGAAAAATGGAATCTTCCAGCGCGGATTGAGATTGACAAGGATGGAAAACTCGCGATTCACGAACAAACCACAGTAGCCAAAGCAGTTTAGTCTATTTCTAAAGCTTTTAGGGCAATCTATGACAAATAGATTGCCTTTTTGCTATAATATTATTATGGAAACACTCCAGTTAACATCAATCGCTTTGGAGCTTGTGATTGTGGCGGTCGCGCTTGGTATTGCGTTAAAAAAGGGAATAGCGTATGGATATGGGTTCGCGCTCACATTCGCGATTTATGTTTTTTACGACCTCGCGAATCTCTTCTCGTGGGAAATTTCGGTATCTGTGTTACAGATAAGTTTTTTCGTGGCGACATTATCGGCGCTTATTTCAATTTTGGCGGTGTATAAAAATAAAACTTAATTTATTATGCTAACCAATCTTGGCCTTATTATTATTTTTTTTGGGTGGATGTATCAGTTATTTCGCCTGAAACGAAGTAAAGCGCTTTCGCCGGTTTTTGTTGTTATCTACATAATCGGAGTTATTATGCTCATTGCGGACGGTTTGCAATCTGGATTGATAGAATTGGCTGGCCTTAACACATTAACGCTTGCCGCGGCGCTTGCTGTATTTCTGGCAATTACAAAAGGGAAGTAATAATTTTGCTTCTGCGCGCTCCAACTAAAACCAGAGCGTTTTTGACATTTCGGCAGATTTTACATACACTTTGTATCAGTAAAATAACTCAAACACTATCAAACACTAAATTAAGGAGGAGAAAGCGATGGGAGAAGAAAGAAAACTTGTTTTTGACATAGAGATCCAAACAAGCGGAGCAGAACTCACCCAGGATGAAAATAGGCGAGTTATGGATGCTGTAAGCGACGCAATCCGCGAAGCACTTCCCGATGTTAAAATAACCTCTAACACGCGCATCCGCCCGGCTGATCAGGCTGAACCACAGTCAGACGTTATTATTCTTGATGATAAAGAAGTACACAAGATATTACACATGGGCTGAGTGGGTAACAGACGGCAATTTTGAAAACACAAATGCCCATTGCAAAGTTGCAACGGGCATTAAAATTTTTCCAGCGTTTAATTGCTCAAAAACAAAAAATCTGGCATTATATAGAATTATGGAAGATAAAAATCCACAAACTTCATTTTTTGAAGTTTCCGGCGGACAAAATTCAGCGGTTAAAATTGAACAAATGGTTTTACATGGAAAAAAACCGGGTCCGGTTGTCTGGCTTACTGCAGGTATCCATGGAGATGAGTCTGGTTGTGTTCGGGTTGTTAGAGAAGTTATAAAGCGCCTTAAAAATGGAAAACTTAGATGCGGAACAGTGTACGCGTTCCCGCTTCTTAATTATTCAGGGTCAATAAATAATTCCCGGCTTATTCCAAAAAGCCAAGAAGATTTAAACAGGCTTTTCCCAGGAAATAAAGATGGTTCGCTTGGCGAAAGAATTGCGCATGCGGTTTTTTCAAAAATAACTGAGTCAAATCCAGTGGTTGTTTTAGATATACACGACGATATAGACGCTAATTGGATTAAATCAGTTTCGTACGTTCTAGTAGACCCCAAAAGCGGGTTCCGCAGTTCAGGCGCATATAAGGCAACAAATAAACTCGCGGAAAAAACCGGGCTTATGGTTGTGCGTGAAGAAAAAACAAAAAACAACGAATGGAAAAAAACATTATCGGGAAGCTTGATTTTGAATAATATACCATCAATGACAATTGAGCTTGGCAATACGAATACCTCAAACAAGGTCAATGTAAATCTAGGAATAACATCAGTTTGGAATGCGCTTGCGTCGCTCGGCATTGTAGAGCCAAAACAGCTTAATTTAAAAAGTTTTATAAAAAATAAATTTAGCGGTAAGCCGCTCGTTTATTCTGACCGGCCTCGTATAAAGATGAATGGAGTAATTAAATTTTTAATAAAGCCGGGCGATGTCGTAAAAAGGGGGCAGATTATAGCTGAAATTTCTAATAAATCTAGAAAAACGCGAGGTACGGCGGTTAAAGCAATGAATAATGGTATTTTATTAGGTCATGCTAACCAAAATGTTGCGCATCCGGGTTTTAAAACTTTCTCATTTGCTGTTGTAAAAAATAGTTCTACCATACTATAATAAAACACATGAATGATAATAAATATATATTGCCGGTTTCGATACTTGTCGCGGGGATATTGATTTCCGGGTCAGTGATATATTCAAAAGGGCAAAAATCGCTCTCGGCGAACTTGGCGGATACGACAAAAGTTAATAATGGACAGAATGAAAAAGTTTTTGAAAATGTAAAGCCGGTAAGCGCGGAAGACCACATTTGGGGAAATGCCGACGCTCCAGTGAAAATTGTTGAATTTTCAGACATGGAATGCCCATTCTGTAAGAAATTTCATGAAACCATGAATCAAGTCATGGAAGAATATGCAGGAAAAATCGCGTTGGTGTACAGGCATTTTCCATTAGATGAATTACATCCAAAAGCGAGGAAAGAAGCTATTGCGACTGAATGCGCTAATAAACTTGGAGGAAATGATAAATTTTGGGCATACTTAAATCGTCTTATGGATATAACGCCTTCGAATAACGGCCTTGATCTCGCTGAATTGCCGAAAATCGCGCAGTATGTCGGACTTGATGCAGTAAAATTCAACGCGTGTTTGGAGAGCGGGGAATATGACAAATATATAGCGGATAACGTCGCTGATGCTGTAAATTCCGGCGGGCGAGGAACGCCATATAGCATCGTAATAGCGCAAAACAGCAAAAAATTTTTAATAAGCGGAGCCCAGCCGTATGAATTTGTGAAATCAATCATTAATCGCGCGCTCGCGGAGAAATAATTATGAAGCAAATACTTGTAACCGCAATAATCATAAGCTTTACCGGGATAGCCGTGTTTGGATTCTACACAATGCATCATGGCGAGAACGAGGCAAATTGCATAGCCGTCGCCTCGCAAGGAGGAATTGTGCCATGCCATGAAGCCGGCACAACGAAGTCAGCCAGCTTTCATTTAAACGCGTTCAGAAGTTTCTTGTCGGTCGTTTTTACAAACGAGAACGCGGCTTTCCCGGTTTTATTTGTATTGTTGTTCATAATTGCGGCTGGATTTATGCGCGCGATACTTCCCGCATTTTGGGTGGTTCGTTTCGTAAAAATATCAAATATAAACCTAACGCGGGCAGAAAAAAAGAAAATTCATTGGCTCTCTCTTAACGAAAATAGTCCGAATTTTGTTTAGTATACGCCGCGCGCAAAACCTTGCCTGCCAGATGGTTTTGCGATGAGGCATATTTTGTTTCGTCAATCGCAGTTACTATAAAATCAATTTATTATGAATAAAAATTTTCTAATGTGGTTCGGAATAGCAATAGCCGTACTTCTCGGCATCATTTGGATTGCGAAGCCGGCGCCAGGCGCTCCGCTTAACGGCAGCGCTATTTCCACTGCCGGCTCATTTTCGGCATCAGGCAACTCATTTGATTTCGGCGCCATAAGCATGTCAAGAGGAAAGGTAAAAACGACATTCACGTTCAAGAATACAAGTTCAAGTTCCATCGCCATTTCGCGGGTTTACACTTCATGCATGTGTACTAATGCGTCGCTGATTACAAGTAGCGGACGCGTGGGCCCGTTTGGCATGCCAGGGCATGGGTTCGTCCCGAGTGTTGATAAACAAATACCAGCCGGAGAAGACGCGAAAATTGAAGTTGTGTTTGACCCGGCGGCCCACGGTCCAGCAGGTATAGGACCGATAGAAAGGTCGGTGTATGTCGAAACAGAAAACAGTTCGCCTCTTGTGTTCAACATCAAAGCAAACGTAACCCCATAACTATGGCAAATAAGAAATTATTTGCGGCTATAGGCGTCGGCGTTATCCTTGTTGGCGGGGCTCTTTTTCTGCAACTTACGCGGTTCGGCACGGAAATTGTGTGGAGCATTTCAAGCGGAGGAACATGGCTGTTTCCGCTAGTCTTTGTTTCCGCATTGATAGACAGCATCAACCCATGCGCCTTCTCAATTCTGCTTCTCACAATCGCATTCTTGTTCAGCATGGGAAAGCTTCGCTCAAACATATTAAAGATTGGAGGATTCTACATTGCCGGTATCTTTGTGGCGTATCTCTTGATTGGTCTTGGGATTTTCCAGACGCTTCATCTCTTTAATACTCCACATTTCATGGCAAAAGTCGGCGCGTGGCTGCTGATTGCGCTCGGCGCAATTAATCTAATAAACGAGTTCTTTCCGAAGTTCCCGATAAAACTAAGAATACCGCAATTTGCTCACAAGAAGATGGCCGGGTTGATGGAAAGAGGGTCGGTGTTAGCAGTATTTCTCCTAGGTGCGCTCGTTGGCATTTGCGAATTTCCATGCACAGGAGGTCCGTACCTAATGGTGCTTGGACTCTTGCACGACCAAGGAACATACTTGAGAGGCGTTGTGTACCTGATTTTCTACAACATCGTTTTTATAGCGCCGTTAGTTGTGGCGCTCGTCATCGCGAGCAATAAAGAGTTGTTGGAAAAAGCGCAGGAATGGCGCAAGTCAGAGATGGGGAAGACGAGAATGTGGTCCGCGATCGTGATGGTTATTTTAGGATTTTTGATTCTAGCGCTGTAATGAAAAGGTCAATAGTCAATAAAAATTAAAATCATAATGGGTAATTATTACTATAATCATATGTTTGACGGCGGATGGTACGGAAATAGCTGGATGGGTTTAGTGATGATTCTTTTTTGGGTCGCAATCATTGTTTTTGTCGTTTTGATTGTGCGGGGAGTAACTGGCGATAAAGAAATAGGAAGGAAAGAAAAATCAGCGCTCGAAATTCTTGAGAAACGATACGTGCGCGGCGAAATTGATAAAAAAGAATTTGAGCAAAAGAAAAAAGATCTCGCGGACGGAGAGTAGTTCAAAAATACACTATAAAATAATTATGAATGAAAAATATCTTATTCCGGCGAGTATAGTGCTGTCAGCCGGCGTTATAGCGGTGGTATGGACGTACAAAACTGGCCTTGAAATAAAGCCGTTAGCGCAAAATCAATATGCTCAAGTCAGTTCTTCCGTGAACGCAGATGGAGAAATAGATGGAGAAACATTACAAGCAGTGTGGGGAAATTTAGGCCAACAATTAGTAGAAGCAGGCGTCATAGATAAAGAGAAGTTTTTGGCGCTCCATGAAAAGCGCGGAGATATAGGTGATTCCGAGAAAGAGCTGTTGGAAGGAATTGGAAACGGAAACCTTAAAATAAATAAGCGGAACGCGGGATACATGCTGAATCTTTTTTGGGCGCTCGGATTAGGCAACAAAAATCCTATTCTTGAGAACGGTCCCATACAGAAATATGGCGACCCAGCGGGATTTGCATCAACTGGCGGTTGGACCATTGCTAATGGAAACGCAATGGACCATTACAGCAGGCACGCGTTCATTTCTCTAACAAGAGAACAGCAAATATTAGTCGAGAAGGTTAGTCAAAGCGTCTATAGGCCGTGCTGTAATAACTCAACGTATTTTCCTGATTGCAACCACGGAATGGCAATGCTGGGTTTTCTTGAGTTAATGGCATCACAGGGCGTGAGCGAATCGGAAATGTATCAAAACGCGCTTATTGTAAACTCTTACTGGTTTCCTAAGGAATACGCGACGATAAACAAATATCTCGTAAACCGCAACCTATCTCTTGTGACGGCGGATCCGAAAGAAATTCTTGGAACTGACTATTCAAGCGGCTCTGGATACAAAAAAGTGCTAAGTCAGGTTGTCCCAGTTGAACAAAAAGGCGGAGGCGACTGCGGTGTATAGTACGCAGAAAGTGTACAGTAGATAAATACACTGTTGCCATTGGATATAATAAACAGGTAAAGGTCGGATACATTTAGTAGCACCACTTAAAAAAATGGAACTTAATAAAAATAAATTTGCCTTAGCGGCCGCTGAAGTCATGGGTGTTTGGTATGTTATTTGTACCCTTCTTGTCGCACTGGTTCCAGAATTGGCATTGAAACTTTTCAGTTGGATGGTGCACTTAGTGAACATTCAAGCCGGCGTCGGTTTCCCAGAAGTTATATACGGGTTCATTGAGATTATTGTCCTTACCTACGCGAGCGTCTACGTTTTTGCGCTATTGCACAATAGGGCAATTGCGAAGTAGCTGTCGAAAATCAACAAAAAGAGAACGGCTAGTACGCATTTCTAGTTTGGTTCAATAACATGACGGTTTTGTTAACCGCCCTAAATATGCACAATCATAATAAAAGTAAACGAAGCCCATGGACAACATTAGTAATGATGGTCTGTTGCGCCCTGCCGCTTGTTCTTGTTTTTGTTTTTAGCGCAGGAGGCAAAGCATTAGGCGCTTCGCCGTGGATTATTTTTAGCGGGATTACAGCGATGGTAATTGTCCACTTCTTTACAATGGGAGGATCGCGCAAGCATCCTGACGGCGAAAAACATGAAACGATTGATAGCGGCAGTAAAAACAAAGACAGCAAAGATGACAGTCCGCAAGCCGGTGGACACTCAAAACATGGATGTTGCCACTAAATACAATTGATGAAATCCAAACAGAAAGCAAAGATTTTCTTGAGGGCGCTAATCGCAACCATTTCACTCTTGCTTTTTTACTTCGTTGTTGTTTCGGCGATATCAGGCTGGAAGTTCGCCCTGTCCCAATTTGAAGGCTACTGGTATTTTCTTATTAGTCTGGCTCTTGGATTCGGTATACAGATCGGTCTGTATTCTTATCTGAAACAGCTTGTCCAAAACAGCAACATGGCTATGCAGGGAAAAACAGTAGCTGTAACCGGGGCAGCTTCCACCTTCGCGATGGTTTCTTGTTGCGCGCATTATCTAGCAAACATTGTACCCATACTTGGCATTGCCGGCGCCCTATCTATTATCGCCCAATACCAAGTCAAGATTTTCTGGCTCGGCCTTGCATTTAATGTCTTCGGCCTCGCATTTATCAGCAACAAAATCATCAAATTCAGAAAGCATCTATGAGAAAAACAGTAATCGTAATTTTATCGGCGGCGGCTTTTATCGCGGGCTTCCTCATTTTTTACCAGAGTCGTCAAATAGAAGAACAGAAAGTGCCAGCCGCACCAGAAACAAGCCAGCAGATAGGCGGCTCCCAGAAATGGGGAACAAAGACCGATAGTCAGGCAAATGTTAACATCGTGGTCACGCCGCTCGATCTTTCACCACAATCCGCAGAGTGGAAATTCGATATCGGTATGAACACGCATTCAGTTGAACTTGATCAGGACATGACAAAATCCGCAGTGCTCATCGATGATCAAGGTAAGGAATATAGGCCGCTCACATGGAAAGGACCGGCCAGCGGACATCACAGAGAAGGCGTGCTTTTGTTCAGAACAATAACGCCTGCTCCAAAATCAGTCGAATTAAAAATCATGGGAATTGCCGATACGGTCAGAACCTTTACGTGGCAACTAAATAGATAACATGCAATACATCTGGCTAATTTGGAGTTTACTGTTGATTGCGATCTGGCTAGCCGTCTACGCATTCCTCAGTTCTGAAGACAAGAAAAAAGAGATGCTTATTGTGAGTATGTGGACATCTCTATTTGGGCTAACCGAACCGCTTTTTGTGCCGGCATACTGGCTGCCGCCGTCCTTATTTAATTTGGCGACGAGAACCGGATTTGATATTGAGAGTCTGATCTTTTCTTTCGGAATAGGAGGCATAGCAGTCGTACTGTATGAGGTTTTGTTTAAAACAAGACACGTGCCGGTTTCTGAAAGAGAGCATCATTCCACTCGTCACCGTTTTCACTTATGGATGATTCTTTCAGCTCCGGCCATTCTTGTTTTGCTTTTACTCACGACAAATCTAAACCCAATCTACTCTTCAATTATCGCCATGGTGATAGGGGGCTTGGCTACATGGTATTGCCGACCTGATTTAAAGACAAAGATGATCGTAAGCGCATTCATGTTTTTGTCTCTTTATCTTGTGTATTTTCTTACACTGATTGCTATAGCGCCCGGGTACGTTGAAAGAGTTTGGAATCTAAAGACGATAACCGGGATTTTAATTCTCGGCGTTCCGATTGAGGAACTGTTGTTTGCTCTAGCCTTCGGTTTTATATGGTCGAGTATGTACGAACACGTAAAATGGCGTAAACTAACAACATCACATGGGCATAGATAAAATTATCACAATAGTTTTAGGCATAATTGGCGTTGCTATTACATATTGGTTTTTCTTCATGAAAAAAACAAAAGAAACCGTCGCACATGAATCATTGGTTGATATAACGGTTGAAGGCGGATATTCGCCCGAGAGCATCACAATTCCCGTTGGGAAAACCACGACCCTGAACTTTACCCGCACCGATCCGACGAGCTGTCTTGAGGAAGTTGTTCTCAGTGATTTTAGAATCCGGAGACAACTGCCGCTCAATCAAAAAATTCCGATAGAAATCACCCCGCAGAAAACGGGTGAGTTTACGTACTCGTGCGGGATGAACATGTATCACGGAAAAATCATAGTTCGGTAAACTCGCCGTAAAACAAAAATGCCAACCGCTAAAAAAACATTTTTGGTCAAAGGTATGCACTGCGCTTCGTGCGCTATAACCGTGGAACATGAACTGCGGAAAGTTCCCGGCGTGCATGAGGCAAATGTGAATCTCGCGAATGAAAAGGCGACGGTCGCGTACGATTCGGAAAAAATCAATGATGATGTCCTGCGCTCCGCGGTCGCAAACGCCGGCTATGAAGCGCTTATCTCGCACGAATTTGAGGAGGAAGATAAGGAAAAAATCGCACGCGAAAAAGAATTATCAGATCTCCGGCGTAAAGTTATCGTAAGCCTAACACTTGGCGCGCTCATTGTGTGGGGAAGTTTCCCGGTGCTCATGTCGTTTGCGCCCGCGTTTCTTAAAAATCCATGGATAGAACTACTTCTCGCAACACCGGTTCAGTTGTGGGCGGGTTGGATGTTTTACCGCGCCGCCATTCCCGCGCTCCGGCATCGCACCGCAAACATGGATACGCTCGTCACCCTCGGCACAAGCGCCGCGTACGTTTACTCAATTGCGATAACGGCATTTCCTCAAATCATCTCGGCAACCGGCGCGGCTCCCGTGCCATATTTTGATGTCTCAACGATTATCATTTGTCTCATTCTCTTGGGACGGTATTTTGAAGCGAAAGCGAAAGCGGGGACGAGCGAGGCGATTAAAAAACTTATCGGTCTTCAGGCAAAAACCGCGCGAGTGATTCGCAATGGAAAAGAAACGGACATTCCAGTAAAAGAAGTTATTATTGGCGATAGTGTGCGCGTCCGTCCCGGAGAGAAAATTCCGATTGACGGAATAATCGAATCGGGAGAATCATCAATAGATGAATCTATGGTGACTGGTGAAAGTATTCCGGTTGATAAAATAGCCGGCGACGCCGTAATCGGAGGAACAGTAAACAAAACTGGAACATTTGTTTTTAAAACAACACGTATCGGCTCTGAAACGCTCCTCGCGCAGATTATAAAACTGGTTGAGGAAGCGCAAGGAAGCAAAGCCCCGATTCAGAGATTAGCAGATAAAGTTTCGGCTGTTTTTGTCCCGATTGTAATCATACTCGCGATTGCGACGTTCGTTGTCTGGTTTGCTTTTGGCCCGGAACCGCGTCTGACATTTGCTCTCTTAAACACAATCGCTGTTCTGATTATTGCGTGCCCGTGCGCTATGGGACTCGCGACTCCGACAGCGATTATGGTTGGAATAGGGCAGGGCGCGGAACATGGAATTTTAATTAGGAACGCGGAAAGCTTGGAGATGGCGCATAAAATTACAACGGTTGTTTTTGACAAAACCGGTACGCTTACAAAAGGAAAACCTGAAGTAACCGATGTAATCGCGTTCGGAAATGTTTCTGAAAATGAAATATTGCGCCTTTCGGCGTCGCTTGAAAAAGGATCCGAACATTCGCTTGCTGACGCGATTTTAAAATATGCGGAATCAAAAGGAATTTCCGCGAGTATTGTGGAAAAATTTGAAGCTATTCCGGGCCATGGCATATCAGGAATAATCAACGGCAAGCGATGGTATCTTGGAAATAGAAAACTAATGGAGCGTGCTGGAGTTTCAACCGCAGAGCGTGAGAAAGACGCCATAAGGCTTGAAACAGAAGGGAAAACACTGGTTTTTGTAAGCGCAGAAAATCGCCTAGCCGGCGTAGTCGCAATTGCTGATACACTTAAAGAAACCGCGCATAGCGGGGTAGAGATTCTCAAACAGATGGGAATCGAAGTAGCTATGATTACTGGCGACAACGAACGGACAGCTAAAGCAATAGCAGGCGTCGCTGGAATTGAAATGGTATTTGCCGGGGTTCTGCCTGGCAAGAAAGAAGCACTTGTTCGGGAGATGCAAAACAGTGGAAAAATAGTTGGAATGGTAGGTGATGGAATTAATGACGCGCCTGCACTTGCGGCGGCGGATGTGGGAATTGCGATGGGAACCGGCACCGACATTGCGATTGAGTCCGCCGGCATCACGCTCATGAATAAAAACATCGCGTCGGTAGCTTCAGCGATAAGGCTTTCAAAAAACACAATGAGGACAATCAAAACGAATCTGGTATGGGCGTTCGGATACAATATAATCTTAATCCCCGTTGCGATGGGAGCTCTATATCTTCCATTCCGCATTCTTATGAATCCAATCCTTGCGTCGCTTGCAATGGCGCTGAGTTCTGTTTCGGTTGTTGTAAATTCGCTACTTCTCAAGCGGAGAAAACTGTAATTTATAGTTTAAATTTGCGCTGAAAAATCCAGCATGCTACACTAATCACATAAAGGTCAAAAATAAAAATTATATGAAATATATCATAGCATTGTTAGTAAGCCTCGCTTTGGTATCACCGGTGTTTGCGCAAAATACGCCGACAAAACAACCAAATGCTGGAGCGAAAGGCATTCTTGAGAACTTAAAAGAAAAAGTAAAGGAAGTTAAAACAGGCGCGAAAGAAGAGGTTAAAGATACCCGTAATGAAATAAAGAACGAAGTTAATAAAATAAAGACGCAGACTTCAGCTGGATCGGTGAAGCAATTTAATGAAAAGCGCGCAGAAGCTCAAAAGCAGTTTCAAAAACAGCAGGAAGAAATTAAAAAGGCTGTAGAAGCAAAAAAGGCAGAGGCGAAAAAAGAGATAGATAAATTGAAGGTAAAACTTCGAGAAAAGTTGAAAACAGTAAAAGATGAAGCGAAAAAGAAAATCGTAGAAAATGTTTTCAATCAATTAAATGAAGTAAAAGACAAGCGCGTTGAGAACTTCAAAAAATCAGCCGACCAAATTGAAGAAGTGCTTGGAAGAATTGTAAATCGTGCTGATAAAGCGACAGCGAACGGCGTTGATACAAGTTCTATTACTGCATCAGCAAATAATGCAAAAGCGGCGATAGCGGAAGCGCGGTCGCTAATCACAGCTGAAGCTGGGAAAATATACTCAGTTTCAATTACAGCTGAAGCAAATTTGAAATCAGATTTGGCAAAAACGCGCGAGACGTTGAACGGAGACCTGTTAAAAATCCAACAATCACTCAAGTCAGCGCGGGATATGGTTCATAACACAGCTGTTACATTAGCTAAAATTTCAAATATAAATCAGTATGAAGTTGCTTCGTCGACAACTTCTGAATCGGCAAATCAATAATGATTTATGGAAACGCCAAATATACCGACAAATGAAAATGGAAATGGAAGCGGAAGCGCGATGAAAATTATTGTAGGAATAATAGTTCTTATAATTGTAATCGTATTTGTGTATTACTATGGAAATAAGGAGCAGGCAATACCGGAACTGCGGGTTCAAGCGCCGACAGAACAAGCTGCTGTTATAGAAACCTTGGATAAGGATACAACTGGAGAGATTAATCAGCAGATTCAGAATATTGACCTTGGGAACATAAACACTGATTTGAAAGGAATAGACGACCAGCTAAAAGGTTTATAATTTCACTGGAACGAACGAAAAAAACCACAGACCTTTTGTCCGCGGTTTTTTTAATCTTACCGCTTGTTATTTGAAACATTTCAAGATTCTAAGAAAAGTGTAGCACGGTTTTACAAATAAGTCAAATTACATAACTTGGTGAAAGTGCCCGTTTTCTAGTAAACTAATGGCGTGCAGAAAGACACCGACCTCATAAAGCAAAAGCTGGATATTGTTAATTTCCTGCGCTCGTATGTAAACCTTGTACCCGCCGGCAAGAACTTCAAGGCACTCTGTCCGTTTCATCAGGAAAAGACGCCATCGTTCATCGTTTCGCCGGAGCGGCAGACGTGGCACTGTTTCGGAAGCTGTGCGGAAGGCGGAGATGTAATCAAGTTCATAATGAAGTATGACAATCTTGAGTTTCCTGAAGCGCTTCGGTATTTGGCAGAGAAAGCCGGCATTACTCTCAAGACGTCAAATTTGCGCGAAGAACGGGAATACAACATTCTCTACGACATTCACGCAGAAGCAAAACAATTTTTTATCGACCAGCTTGAGAAACGTAGTGATGTAACCGTGTATCTCCAAAACCGCGGTTTGCATAGCGAAACAATCCATGAGTTCGAACTCGGCTTTTCTCCTGGTGGCGAAGCCCTAGTGCTTAATCTCTTAAATCTCAAATTTGATGTTGCTGATATGCTTCGCTCAGGACTTGCGTATAGAAATAAAAACGGGCTGTACCGCGATAGATTCGATGGAAGGATAATGTTTCCGATAGCAAACGCGGTTGGGAAAACCGTCGCGTTCACTGGGCGTATTCTCAAGGATTCCGAAACGGAGCCGAAATATGTGAACAGCCCCGAGAGCCCGGTTTTCAACAAATCAAAGATTCTCTACGGCTTTCATAAATCAAAAAATGAAATCGCGCACGCTAAATCAGTAGTGGTTGTTGAAGGCCAGATGGATTTTCTTATGGCGTGGCAGTCTGGCGTAAAAAATGTTGTCGCGGTTTCAGGAACGGGACTCACGAATTTTCATCTTGAAAGGCTTCGGCGTCTTGCGGAGACCGTCATTTTAAGTTTTGACAACGATAACGCCGGCATCAAAGCGCTTGAACGAAGTCTTGATGCGTGTAATGAGTTTGATTTTCACGTGAAAGTGATCGACCTGCGTCCGTATAAAGATCCAGCAGATGCCGCGAAGAGCGACCCGAAATTTCTTCTAGATGCCGTAGAAAAAGCAAAACCGGCATTCAGCCACATATTTGAATTATATTTCGCCGCCGCGGAAAAATCCGGAGACATGGCACTTAGGAAAAGAATTATCCGGCACCTGCTTTCACAAATACGCCATGTGCGGAGCGGAATTGAAAAAGACAGTTTGATAAAAGAACTTTCTCAGAAATCAGGAGAGAGTGAATCAGTGCTAATTGAAGAGCTTGAAAATCTGCCGGAAGAGCGCAAAGTCTCGGTTCCGGAACAGAGTACCGTAGAAAGCAAACAGCCTATTTCCGAACGCATTGATACTATCGCAAAACGGATAATTTCTCTGGCCTTTACCTATCCTCATCTCTGGGATATAATACGCAAGCATAAAGAACGCTTTCCAAGTATTTATCATCGAGTTATTGATGATCCGCAAGGCGTTCAAAATTCCGTATTTGAGATGTACTCGAGTTACATCGTAGGCGCTATTGATGAAAAGAAGCTTCAGGAAGAATTACTCGACCTTATTAAGCAATTGAATATTGAATATCTGAAGAAACGCCAGATAGAATTGAAAAAGGACATAAACAAGGCTCAAGAAGACGGAAACGAGGAAGAAATATCAAAAACAATGGGGGCATTCCAGAATCTAATTCGAGAACTTCACGAGTTTATTGATAGCGAAACAAACAGCAATAATGAAAAAAAAGAAAAAACGGACGCGTAAAAGCGCTAAAAAAATTAAAAATAAGCCGCGAAAGAAACGCATTTCAAAAAAGAAAATGCGGTCGCTTGCCGCGAAACGCGGGGCGAGGGTTCGTAAAACTAAGAAATTCGCGGTTATGCGCGAAAAGTATGATGTGCATCTAAAAGAACTCATCGCGCGCGGAAGAAGCAGGGGATTTGTCACTGATTCGGAAGTCTTAAATTATTTTCCTGAAATAGAAAAAGACTTGCCGTTTCTTGAAGAGGTATATTCGCGCCTTGATAAAGAGGGAATAAAAGTCAATGAAACAAGCTCGCTTATCAAAAATATTGAAAAGGGCCGTGAAGAAATCAGCGCGTCCGAACTTCATGACGCAACCCGCATAAGCCAGGATCTTCCGGACGCCGTGCAAATGTATTTGAAGGAAATTGGGAGGACTCCGCTTCTTGTCCAAAAAGAAGAAAAAGAATTGGCAAAACGAATTGAAAAGGGAGATGAAATAGCGCGCCAAAAACTAATTCAAGCAAACTTGCGTCTTGTTGTTTCTATAGCGAAGCGTTATGTGAACCGCAGTCCACACCTTTCAATTCTTGATTTGATTCAGGAAGGAAATATCGGTCTTTCGCGCGCGGTAGATAAATTTGATTACAGAAGAGGATTTAAATTTTCAACCTACGCGACATGGTGGATTCGCCAAGCTGTAACCCGCGCGCTCGCGGACTACTCGCGCACAATCCGTATTCCAGTGCACATGGTTGAAACAATTATGAAATATACACAGACAAAGCGCCGTTTAATGCAGGAGCTTGGCCGTGAACCGATGCCGGAGGAAATTGCCGCCGAGATGGGAATGGATGTCGCGAAAATTCACTATATACAAAAAATTTCACAGGAAGTAATCTCGCTTGAAACGCCGATAGGCGATGATGATGAGGATTCAGTACTCTCCGACTTTATAAAAGATGAAACAAGTATGAGTCCCGACCAACTGGCGAGTCACGCGCTTTTACGCGACCAGATTCGCGAGGTTTTAACCGACCTTACGGAACGCGAGCGGAAAATATTAGCGATGCGGTTCGGCCTTGACGATAACATTCCGCATACGCTTGAAGAAGTTGGAAAAGTTTTCGGTGTTACGCGCGAACGCATCCGTCAGATTGAAGCGAAAGCGCTTGAGAAAATAAGAAATCACAGGGATATTAAGAAATTAGAAGGCTATTAATAAATGCCTAATTCCTAATTACTAATTTCTAATAGCCCTTCGGTCCGCCAACTGGCGGATTCTGATATCGGGTCATTGGGTATTTCATTAGACATTAGAAATTAGATATTAGAAATTTATATGCACATATGAACTCATCCGACCTCCGCAAAAAGTTCTTAGATTTCTTTAAGGCGCGTGGCCACGCCATTGTGCCCTCTTCGTCTTTGATTCCCGACGACCCGTCGGTGCTTTTTACAACCGCCGGAATGCAACAATTCAAGAGATATTTCACAGGCGAGCTGGATCCGATGAAAGATTTTGGCTCAAAAAATGTCGTGTCGATTCAAAAATGTTTCCGCACGTCGGACATCGATGAAGTCGGTGATGAATCACACCTCACGTTCTTTGAAATGCTGGGGAATTTTTCTTTTGGCGGATATTGGAAAAAAGAAGCGATTGTATACGCGCACGAGTTTATTGCTAAAGAGCTAGGGCTCTCGATCGACTATGTAAGTATTTTTGAAGGGGACAAAGACGTTCCAGCGGATGAAGAGTCCGAAAAAATATGGAAATCACTCGGTATAAAAGACATAAGAAAATTCAGGCGCGAAGATAACTTTTGGGGCCCGACAGGCGCGGAAGGTCCGTGCGGTCCGACATCAGAGGTTTATGTGCGCGGCTTGGAGGTTTGGAACCTGGTATTTAACGAATATTATTGCGATAAAAACAAGAAACTTACACCGCTCAAAACAAAAGGCATTGATACCGGCATGGGTTTGGAGCGCCTTGCTATGATGGTACAAAATACACCGACGATTTTTGAAACTGATTTGTTTGATTTTCTCATAAAGCAAATGCCGCGAGATTTACCAACAACGACAAAACGGATAATTGCCGACCATGTACGTGGAATTGCATTTTTGATATCCGATGGCGTTCGGCCGTCAAATAGGGAAGCTGGCTATGTACTGCGTCGGCTGATGCGTCGGGTCATTTCGTACTCGTATCAAAAGAACATTGGAATATCTCCCGAGACACTTCTTTCATCAGTAGTTGAAAAATTCAAGGACATTTCAAACTATAAAAATCTTGATTCACAACTAATGGAAAGTACTTTTAAAAATGAATATGGAAAATTTATTCGCACAGTCGGCTCCGGACTTAAAGAACTTGAAAAACTAAAATCAGTGGACGCAAAAACCGCGTTCAAACTTTACGAAAGCTATGGACTGCCGTATGAAGTAATTAAGGAATTCGAAGGAGGCATAC
>JBBTVZ010000063.1:0-10270 GCA_038062995.1 Patescibacteria group bacterium
TCACCTCCCCCATCTCGACAGCGATGCCGAAACTCTCAAGAGTCCGCTTGATTATGTTCGCGTTTCCACGAAGGTCGCCGATAGTCGGCTTATCGATAATAGATGTAAGAAGCGAAGCCGGAGGCGCGATATAATTTTTAATTTGCTTCGAAGTAAGCGCGCCTCTTGGAATACCAATATCAAGATGCTTAATTTCAATGTCCGCGTCTTTTTGTTTTTTGAATTTATCTTCTTCAATTTCTTCCTCTTTAGTTTGCTTCGCTTCCGGTTCGTTTGGAAGATTGATGGTTATTTCTTCCTCGTACTCATCATCTCCCTCATCTCGGTCGCGTTTAGACATTAAGAAAGAAAGTTTTAACGGCTTGTTTAAAATCACAATAAGCGAGATGACAATCAATACCAGCATTATGACTACTGACGCTATAGTTCCGAGCGGAGTTTCAAAAGCGCCGATTCCCTCGCCGATAATCCCCCCACTCATTGATTTTGCTATATCAATAAGACCGAGTCCCGCGATTACAAAAAGGATACTTCCAACAAGAGGAGCGCCGAAAAGTTTTCTCTGGTTCGGTGAAAGAAATGAAAGTCCGAGGAGCGTTGAAACGATAGGTAAAAGATAATATCCCCATCCGAAAAGTTTTTCCATGAGAGAGAAAAACTTTTCTCCTGCGGGTCCTGCTTGATGCAACCCAGCAAGAAGCAAAATTACCGCGAGTCCGATGAATGTGACAACCCACAAACTTTTTCTTGTTTCGGGATGCAAGTTAAGATACTCTTCCTTGTCGCGTTCTTTCCTGCTTCTTCGTCCCCTCTTTCCCTCTTCCTGTTCCTCCTGTTGGTACTTTTGTTTTGCCATAATACACATTTATTAAAGTTCAGAAAAAGGGAAACCGCAAGTGAGCAAAATGCTTAAATCGTATATTGACACTTCAACATATTCAGTGTCAATCCTGAGCTAAAGCCGAAGGATTGACAGAAAAACACATATCGGCTAAAACAGAAGTAGTAAATTACAATAGTCACTTTACGGAGGAATTTAAAATGGATCTTGTCAGATTGGTTAATATCACGGGAACTTCCAAGTGGCGGAAAATCAGCTTGGTTTTTATGATATCCGCAGTATTTTGTATCCCCTTTTTCATACTGTTTCCACTTGGACTTTTTTACACCTTCATTTTGAATCATTGGGTATTCAGCACATTTTTCATTACCCCGCCGCTCAAACTTGTCCTTGTTTTGACGTGGTTTATATGGGCGTGTATTTTTACAACTGCTCATTTTGCCATAAAAAAGATAGCCACGTTATTGTGATATCTTCTACTTTTCCTAAAACAAGAAAGCCCCGAAATTTCGGGGCTTTAACATTGGGTGTAACGCCAATATGCCTAAAAGTAATTTTGCGGTAGTAAAATCTTACGCCAATTCCTTTAAAGCTTCCTGGACAAGGTTGTAAGTTTCGATATCCTTTGCCTCCAGCGCGGCTCTCCCGAATTCTTCAAGAGTTGTGTGAGCTTCTCCTATCATAGCTTCATAATTTTCTTTTTTGCCGGCCCAGACATTGTAATTCCAATTTTCAGCAGTGATATTGTAATATTTACCATCAACACTTGAACGATAACTAGACTTCTTCATTTCTTCGACTTCTCCTGGCGTTACTACTTCAGCTTTCTCGGCTTCTTGTTTTTTTTCCTTTATGAAATCCTTAAGCTTTTTAATATAATCTGGAATGCTTTGCACAGGGTTTCCTACTTGGATGTCCCAGTTGCCGAACCACACAGCGCCCCTTCTTACTGAATTTTCAAGATAATGACCTTGCTTGTTGTAAATTTCCTCAAGCTTTTCTTTTGGCACTTTTCCGGTAAGTTCCGAATAAGCAACAACAGCGCAATTTTCTGACAATAGATAATGTTCCTTCGCCTCCAACTCCAGGCGCTCTTGTTCGGATAATTCTTTTTCTGGTGTTTCGCTGAATGTTTCTGGTGATATCATAATAATTTTCCTTAAAGATTAATTAGTTTATTTTCGACCTTATTTACAGCTTATCACTAACTGATACTTTTGCAACGTTGTTTTGCTTTGTTAAATTTCACAAACACATTCATTTTTCTGTCCTGTACCATAGAATTAAGCTTTTGGTGTGACCACGTCGGCTAATAATTCAAGGTGCTAAAGTCGGCTTGGGAGGCAGGAAGGTAAAAAACCTGTCCCCTTACGGGGGATGTCTGTCCCTGCGGAACATCTCCCAAAGGGATGGTCGTAGGGACAAAAACCCGGAAAAATGGAAAAACCCAATAAACCCAGAAAAGTCAGAAAACCCAATAAACCCGATAATGCGATGAAACCTACACATGTAGGTAAAACCTAGCTTATCCGATAATGCGATGAAACCTACACTTTTTGTTTTTTTACGAAAAAATGTTTGTCGCTAAACATTTTGCATGAAAACCAAAAAACCCGATAATGCGATGAAACCTACACTTTTCATTTTTGCACGGAAAAAATGTTTGTTGCTAAACATTTTGCATGGAATCTCAAAAGTCGGATAAAAGTGCCTTCGGGAGGCAAAACTAGCCATAAAAAGCAAAAATCCCCAAACTTTGGTAGTTTGGAGATTTTGGGCTAATGTATTCAATCAAGACAATTTCTTAAAAAATAGGAAACCACTACTCACTGAGTTTGGAGTAAAGCTCCAAAACGACACAACGGCCAATCATGGAAGTGGTACCAATTCGATATAGCGTATCACTAGCACTGACAACTCTGTCATTGCTTGTAGAACAATGGTCGTTGACTTCCTTATCGAGCTTTTTTAATACTTGATGAGCATCTATCCCTTCAATTAGGACAACAAAAGTTTTAAGTCCAGTCATTATTATTCCTCCTGATTATTGGTTTTATTCAAGAAATTAGCTACCTCGGTTGTTTATTTTCTGGCGGTATTATATTACATATCTACTCATTCGTCAATTTTTATTTAGGAACAGTGATATTATAAATTTAATGACCCAAAAATCGGAGCTCGGAAAAATAGGGGAGGATGTCGCGGTAGAATTCTTGAAGAATAAAAAATATAAAATCATTGAGCGGAATTCCAGAAAGCAGTGGGGTGAGTTGGATATTGTCGCGATGGCGCCGGATAAGACGCTCGTGTTTGTTGAAGTAAAAACAATGAATGAGGGAAGCTTGAAGCCGGAGGATCAGATGAGCTCCGCAAAAATAGAAAAATTTAAAAAAGCGGCGATGCTCTACGCCGGCCATAATCAAAAATTAATCAACGATAAAAAAGGCTGGCGGCTTGATGTTGTGACGCTTGTGAAGAAAGGGGATGGATTTGAGGTGAGGCACTATGAGAACATATGAAACGGAAATTTCTAATATCTAATTTCTAATAGCCTTTCAGGTGTTCGGATTTCGGATATTAGGTAATTGGGATTTGATTAGGCATTAGAAATTAGTAATTAGTAATTTTTCTTTTCCTCGCCTATAATTCTAAAAACACATGAAACAGGAAAAGAGCGAATCATCCGCATACGACCCGAAGCTGGTAGAATGCTCCATATATAAGGAGTGGGAAAAATCTGGATATTTCAATCCCGATAATTTGCCGGTAAAAAAGGCGGCGAAGCCGTACGTGGTTTACATGCCACTCCCGAATGTGACAGGGACGCTGCACATGGGGCATCTTTTGAATAACGCGATTCAGGATGTTGTGATTCGCTATCGGCGCATGCGCGGATACAAGGCGCTATATCTACCGGGGACGGATCACGCCGGCATCGCAACTCAGTTCGTTGTTGAAAAAGAATTGCGGAAGCAGGGGATTAGCAGGTTTGAGCTCGGGCGCGACGCGTTTATAAAAAAAGTATGGGAATGGAAGGAAAAATACGGGGGTCTAATTTTGGAGCAACTGCGAAAAATCGGAGTTTCCGCCGACTGGTCACGAGCCCGTTTTACGATGGATGAAAGTTATACAAAAGATGTTCTTAAAGCATTCGTTGAATATCACAAAAAGGGCTTAATATATCGCGGGCTTCGCGTTGTGAACTGGTGCCCGCGATGCGGAACAAGCTTGTCGGAACTGGAACTTGAGCATAAAGAGGAAGAAACGAAACTGTGGCACGTAAAATATCCAGCCACCGATGGCGGAGACGGTATCGTTGTTGCAACAACACGGCCGGAAACAATGCTTGGTGATACAGCCGTAGCGGTAAGCCCAAAAGATTCAAAATACAAAGCGCTGGTTGGAAAAATAATTATATTGCCGATTCAAAATAGAAAAATCCCGATCGTAGCCGATGACTCGATTGATCCTTTATTTGGAACAGGCGCGCTCAAGGTAACTCCCGCGCATGACATAACTGATTTTGAAATAGGGGAACGGCACAAGCTTCCGATGATTCAGGTTATTGATGAGCGCGGGAAAATGACCGAAGCGGCCGGAAAATTTGCCGGAATGAAAACCGACGAAGCGCGAGTAGCAGTGCTTAATGAACTTAAAAAACTCGGTTTTTTGGTAAAAGAAGAGCCGTACATCCATAATCTCGCTGTGTGTTATCGGTGCGGGCATACGATTGAGCCGATTCCATCAGAACAATGGTTTTTAAAGATGTCCGCCCGTGGCGGATCCGCCTTGGGTGGAAAAGGTTTATCACAAATGGCAATACAAGCTGTTAAGTCCGGAAGAGTAAAAATCAGGCCAAAGAATTTCGAGAAACTGTATCTTGATTGGCTTTCAAATATTCGTGATTGGACAATTTCTCGCCAAATTTGGTGGGGACATCAGCTACCCGTTTGGTTTTGCAAAAATAATAAAGAAAAATTCGTCGTTTCAGTTGAAAAACCAAAAGCGTGCCAATTTTGCAAAAAATGCGAAATGGAGCAATCGCCTGATGTTTTAGACACGTGGTTCTCGTCAGCGCTCTGGCCGTTCGCGGGATTGAGCAAAGAAGATGTTAAAAAATATTATCCCGGCAATGCGCTTATCACCGCGCGCGACATTTTAAACCTGTGGGTCGCGCGGATGATTTATTCCGGAATTGAGTTTCAGAAAAAAGTTCCGTTTAAAGACGTATACATTCACGGCACAGTGCTCACAAAAGAGGGGAAGCGAATGTCAAAAAGCTTGGGGACTGGAATTGACCCGCTGAAATATATTAACGAATTTGGCGCGGACGCCGCGCGGTTTGCCGCAATCTGGCAGGCGACAGGCCAGGATATTCACTGGGACGAGGCGGCGGTTATGGCTGGAAGAAAATTTGCGAACAAAATGTGGAACGCGGCAAAGTTTGTAATTAGCAACTGCGAAGGCGCGGAAACCGTGAAAAAGCCCGCCGGGAAAACCGCGGCAGATAAAAAAATTCTCGCGAAACTCGCCGCCGTAAAAAAGCGCGCGGAGAAAAATATTGAATCGTTTGAATTAAGTGTTGTTTTAAAAGAGCTGTACGATTTCTTTTGGCACGATTTTTGCGACGAGTATTTGGAAGTTTCTAAAATGCAGCTTAAGGAAAATGGGACGGAGAAAACAACGCGCGAAATTTTAACGTACGCGCTTTTTGAGTCAATGAAGATGCTCCATCCTTTTATGCCGTTTGTCACGGAAGCTGTTTACCAAAAACTGCCTAAAAAAGAAAAAAAGTTTATAATGATTGAGACGTGGTAACGGTTCGGCTTCACTCACCGCAAATGGATTCGGTGGGCTCACCACAAGCCATAGCCGTTCTAAAACAGAATCTAACCAATCTAATCGACAGATAATATGACACTCTCGCTTTTAATGCTTCTTGCTGCGTTCATCCCGGCGCTTGTATGGCTTTTTTTGTTTCTTCATGAAGACATACATCCCGAACCGAAACATTTGGTGTTTTATGTATTTAGCGTCGGCGCGCTTGTCACGCTTCCAGTTTTAGGAAGCCAGATATTATTTCAGACCGTGAGCGGGCTGTTAGATAACGGAAATATTTTATTTCTTGTCGGTCTCGTTGTTATTGAGGAAACATTCAAATTTTTCGCCGGATATTTCGCGGTGCATAAAAATAAAGAATTTGATGAACCGCAGGACGCGATGATTTACATGATCGCGATTGGTTTAGGATTTGCGACGGTCGAAAACTTGCTTACAGTCGCGACGCAAGTTTTCCCGTACAATACCGCGTCAATGATATCGGCGACTGAAACAATTACTCTGCGTTTTATAGGGGCGACACTGCTTCATACATTGACAGGAGGAATTTTAGGGTACTTTTGGGCAAAGGGAATTATAAATAAAAAAGTTTTCGAGTATGTTGCCGGAGGCTTGATTGCCGCGATCGCGGTTCATGGGTCGTTTAATTTTCTTATACATATGTTTCAGGATACAAACGTCCTATATCCGACGATATTTCTAGTCGGCGTGGCATTTTTCGTGCTTCAAGATTTCGAAAAATTAAAAGAAATAGAAGATGCCGGAATTGGTTTTAAATAAAACGCATTTTTAAAATTTAAGACCCATAAAATTTCTGGTCTTGAAAAGACGAGAGGTTTGGTCCTTCAGTAGTTCGGCAGGTCATTCGATCCTGAAGTCCTTAGGACTGAAGGGCTCACTATAAGTGGGTTCAGGATAAAATTTCATTTTGAAATTTGATATAATAAAAACATGGAAGAAGACAATGTGTTTGTAGAGCTCGCAAAGGCAAAAGCGAAATCAGACGCGCTTTCAGTGAGCGAAGAGGCGTCAATGTTTGAAAGTGATAGTGACGGCCGTCTCACTGTTGATGTATTTCAAGATGGCGATGATGTGGTAGTGCAGTCGGCAGTTGCCGGAGTGCACGAAAAAGATGTTGATGTGCATATCGCCGGCGATTCAGTGACAATTCGTGGAAAGAGAAATAAATCCAACGAGATAAAAGAAAAGGATTACTACTACCAGGAATGTTTCTGGGGGCAGTTTTCAAGAACAGTGATTTTACCGGAAGAAGTTGATCCTGAAAAATCTACCGCGACTATAAAAAATGGAATTCTTACAATCCGCATGCCGAAGATTGAAAAGCAAAAAACAAAAAAACTGAAAGTTAAACAAGATTAAAATCCCCGCGCAAGCGGGGATTTATAATTCATTGACAAAATTGAAATATGCTACTATACTTCCCTTTGGATTTTTAACAATTAATCAGCGGTACCGTGCAAAACCAGCAACATGTTTCTAATGAAATAAGTTGCACAACAAAAGGAGGACACGTTATATCTAACACGTTCATCATGTCAGTACGCCAAGCAGCGGAGACAATCTTGCTAAAATACTTGAAATCCGCCGCGCCCTTTCGGAAATCCGTCCCATTGAGCACATCATCGATTGCGATACCTCTCCCTTCGTCCCTGAAGGATGGATAATTCATCCCGAGGACCAGATACAGAGTTCAGTCAAGAACCTCCTTAAATGGAACCCCGCCGAGGTAGAACTATACCTCTCCGACACCCAACGAACAGGTAGTATCGGAGGCACCAAGCTCCGCGAGGAACTCGAGGGAAAACCAGTTCTGAACGCAAACGTTCTGGACTACCTTCTTAAACACCAATCCCTCATCCCGGAAGAATGGAAAGGCAAATATATTTTCTTCTGGGGAACGATATACCGCGACCCCGACGGCCACCTGCTCGTCCGTTACCTCTACTGGAGTGATGGCGCGTGGCACTGGGATTGGGACTGGCTTGAGAACATCTGGCACGAGATCAACCCTGCGGCGTTGCGCGCCGCGTAAAAGAATGTAAAAAATTTTGCAAACAACCAACAGTGCTTCAATTAATTGAAACACTGTTTTCTTTTCGCGAGGGTGGTATGACATATCATACCATCCCTTTCTACCGCCACACCTATCTCGTAAACCTTAATACTGTATGACGCGTCATACGGTACTGCAATGTTTGTTTTTAGATTTTCACTTTACCAGGAAACCTCACGCGTGAGTGTGGGGAGGGGTCGTTATTTGCCACAGACAAAAACCCAATACCCTTATCTATTGTAGACAGGCAGACACAGAGAAATTTTGTTCAGGGTGGTTTACTTTAGTACACCACCCTTAGGTATTTACCGAGGCGCCGTTTTCTTTTTATATAACCACTCTTTCAATCAGCGGGTTAATGCATGTGAGCGCTTCGTAATTAATTGAGTCGCACTTCTCGGCGAACTCCTCCGCGCTTATGAACTCTTTTCCGTCTTTTCCGATTATGGTTACAATATCGCCGACGCGGCATTTGGCAGTCTTTGGCAACGCAACGGTAATCAAATCCATTGAAACGCGCCCTAAAATTTTTGCGCGCGCGCCGCGAATTAAAACCTCTCCTCGGCTCGACATAGATCTCGGAATCCCGTGCCAATAGCCGATGGGAATAATTGCCGCTTGTGTAGGTTTTGTGATGCGCTCGGTAAGGTCATATCCGATAAAATCGCCCGGCGCGAAATGTTTTACCTCGCTCACAGTTGCCCTCCAGCTCAAAACGGGCTCAAGCGTGAGCGTTTTCTTTAAGGTAATCGGGTGCTGTGCCGCTGATTCTTTCGTCGGCCAATGGCCGTAGAGCCCAATTCCAACCCGCACAATGTCATAATGCGATTGCGGAAAAAGCACAGCGCCTCCGGTCGCCGCGGCATGAAATTGCATGTCGCGCAAACTGGCTTCTTTACATAATACTTTTACTTTCTCAAACTCTTCAATTTGTTTAAGCGTATAGTCGGGATAGGTAAGATTTTTCGCGCTGGAGAAATGCGTGCACGCGCCGGTGCAATGTTTCCGCAAAAGCTTGGAACGATTTATAATGGAAAACACTTTCGGCAGGTCGCTCACATAAAATCCCTGCCGGTGCATGCCGGTGTCAATTTTAAGATGAAAATCCGCTGGCGCTTTTTCTCTCGCGAGCGCGGCGAGCGCGTCAAAATTTGAAACAGTAATTGTAATCCCATCGCGCGCCGCGTCTCGCGCAAGGTGATTGAGCGAGGGTCCGAGCACGATAATCGGTTTTGTAATCCCTTCTTTCCGCAGTTTCTTTCCCTCAGTGACACTATCAACGCAAAAGCCGTCCACCCCATTAGAGACCGCCCCGCCAACGGGCACGCCTGCCTGCCGGCAGGCAGGGCTACAGCCACCTTTGGGCGGCCTGTCTCTAACGGGGTTAACGCCAAACGTGTCGGCAAGCTTTGAAAAAGTCGTGAGCCCGTGGCCGTACGCATTTGACTTTACGACGGCGAAAAGTTTTGTTTTTTTATCAAGTATTGAACGGAACGCTTTGACGTTGTTATTGAGATTCTTTTTATTTATTTCAACCCACGTTTTATATTTCATAGTGTTCTAAGAATACTACAAAAAACATGTCCGAATGAAAAGCGGAGAGAATCTCTTGATAGTTATATTGAGATTTTTACTCGTCGTCCTCGTTTTTAGGTTTTTCCTCCGGAGTGTATTGGGCTGGATCGCGTTCATCGTCGGGGATTGCGGTTGAAACACCGCCTTCTAAAACTTCATCCGGACGATTTTCAGAACGAACATCGATTTTCCATCCTGTAAGTTTTGCCGCAAGTCTGACATTTTGTCCGCCTTTTCCGATGGCAAGCGAGAGCTGGTCATCTAATACGAATACCCTTGCTTCGCGGCGTCCGGAAATTTCAACGCGCTGGGCTTTTGCCGGAGATATGGAATTCGCGATATATTTTTCAGGCTCTTCAGACCATTCAATAATATCAATCTTCTCGTTCCCAAGCTCATTAGTAACCGCGATTACGCGCGTTCCGCGCTGGCCAACAGCCGAGCCGATAGGGTCAACGCGCTCTTCTTTTGAGGAAACCGCTATTTTAGTCCGGCTTCCTGCCTCGCGGGCTATGCTTTTAATTTCAACAACGCCGTCGGCGATTTCAGGAACTTCAAGTTCAAATAACTTTGCAATGAATTTCGGATGCGAGCGCGAAAGAACGATGCCGGGTCTATGCGGGTCGTCTTGAACGGCGAGAATGTAAAAACGAAGCCGTTCTGATTGGCGATAATGTTCGCCTGGAATGCTTTCATTGCGAAACATTACGCCGATTGCGCGGCCTAGGTCTACATACACGTTTCCATGTTCAAATCTTTGCACGATGCCGCTTACGATTTGCCCTTCTTTTCCGGCAAACTCTTCTCGAACTGAAGACCGTTCTGCCTCGCGCAAGCCCTGAAGAATAACTTGCTTTGCTGTTTGCGCGGCGATACGGCCGAAATCGGCATGAGTTTCAAGCGGAAACTCTAAAATATCACCTGACTTCGCATCTTTTTTT